>CAUJJQ010000184.1 GCA_963205285.1 Pseudomonadota bacterium
CTGGTCCGACATATCGCAGCTTATGTTCAAAATGGGAACGGGGTCGGCCACCGGTTCACCTGCCGCAATCGCCCGTGCCGCGCCGTCGAGTGTATAGCCCTGATGATGGATATATTGGTCAAGTTGGCGCACCAGCGCGACATCTTCGGGCCGGAAATACCGCCGCCCGCCCGCCCTGCGCACCGGGCGCAGTGCAGCAACATGGCTTTCCCAATAACGCAATATATGGGTGGCGATGCCAGTTTCGGCGCTCACTTCGCCGATGGTACGCAGCGCACCGGGTGCCTTTGCCGACACCCCGGCGGTCATTATTTATCCGATACCGTTGCGCGAACCGACTGCGCGGCGCGAAAACCCATGACGCGGCGCGGGCTGATAGCCGCCTCTGCCCCTGTTTTGGGGTTGCGCCCAGTGCGCGCGCGCTTGTCGCGCAGCGTGAAGGTACCAAATCCGGTGAGTTTCACCTGATCGCCAGCAGCCAGTGCATTGGTAATCGTGTCGATCACATCTTCGACCATCCGCGCCGAATCGGCTCGCGACAAGCCCACCGCGCGGTTGATGTTTTCCGCAATATCCGCACGGGTCAGCGTTGGTTCGCTCATCTTCTACGGTCCCCCTTGATTCTACCAAATTGGTAGTCAATCTGGCGTTGCTACTGTCCAAATTGGCGCGATGCAAGTAATTCGCAAGTCCGATTTATACAAGCTCAATATCGCAGCAAACAGGCACCCCAGGTAAATCCCCCGCCCATCGCCTCCAGCGCCAGCATATCGCCGCGCTGAATCCGCCCGTCGCGCACCGCCGTATCGAGCGCTAGCGGCACCGATGCCGCCGACGTATTGGCATGACGATCAACCGTCATCACCACCCGTTCGGCGGGTAGGCCCAATTTCTTGACCGTCGCATCGATGATGCGTTTGTTCGCCTGATGCGGCACAACCCAGTCGATATCGCTGGAGTTCAGCCCCGCATCGGCGATGACGTCGGTCAGCACCTGCGCCAAATTGGTGACCGCGTGGCGGAATACTTCGCGCCCCGCCATACGGATCATCCCCGTCGTCTGCGTCGTCGAAACCCCGCCATCGGCATAGAGCATCGGTGCCTGCGTGCCATCGGCGTGGAGGCGGCTGGCGATGATGCCGCGCGCTGGATCATCATTGGCTTCGAGCACGACCGCGCCCGCGCCATCGCCGAACAATACGCAGGTTGTGCGGTCTTCCCAATCGAGCAGGCGGGTCATGGTTTCCGCCCCGATGATGAGCGCACAGCGCGCGCTGCCCACCGCCAGCATCGCATCCGCAATGGATAGCGCATAGACAAAGCCCGAGCAGACCGCCTGCACATCAAAAGCGGCGCATGTCGGCGCGCCGAGCAGCGCCTGCACCTTGGTCGCGCTGGCGGGAAAGCTGTTGTCGGGGCTAGTCTTCGCCACGATTATAAGGTCGATGTCAGCGGCAGAACGCCCGGCGGCGGATAGCGCCTGACGCGCCGCCTCAGTCGCCAGCGTGGCGGTGGTTTCGCCCTGCCCCGCGATATAGCGTTGGCGGATGCCGGTGCGTTCGACGATCCATTCGTCGCTAGTGTCGATCCGTTCGGCCAGTTCGGCGTTGGTGACACAGCGGGCGGGCAGTGCGCTGCCGGTGCCGGTGATGATCGCGCCCATGGTCAGCCCGCTCCTGTTTGCGCGTGATGCAGATCGGCCATATCCTGTTCGACCTGCCCCAAAATATCCTTGTGCAATAATTCGGCCGCGACGTGAATGGCGTTCGCCACCCCCTTGGCATTGGCGCTGCCATGGCTTTTTAACACCAGACCGTTCAGCCCGAGAAACAGCGCACCATTATGATTATTGGGATCAAGGTGGTGGCGCAATAATTCGGTTGCGGGGCGGGAGATTAGGAAACCGATTTTGGATCGTGTCGAACTGGTAAAGGCGCGGCGCAGCAAATCGGTGACGAAACGCGCCGTCCCCTCGATCGTCTTGAGCGCGATATTGCCTGAGAAACCGTCATGGACGACGACATCCACATCGCCGCGTGACAATTTGTCCCCCTCTATATAGCCGCAAAATTGCAGCGGCAGGTCGGGGGCATCGCGCAAAATCTGTGCCGCGATGCGGATCGAATCGACGCCCTTTTGATCCTCCGTCCCGATGTTGAGGAGCGCGACGCGCGGGCGTTCTATGCCCATGCCGGTGCGCGCATAGGCGGCCCCCATCAGCGCAAATTCGACGAGGTTATTGGCATCGCATTCGGTGTTGGCCCCAAGGTCGAGCATGACGACATCATTATCGCCCAGCGTCGGCAGCATCGCGGCGAGCGCCGGACGGTCAATCCCCGGCAATGTGCGCAACGACAATTTCGCCATCGCCATCAGCATGCCGGTGTTGCCCGCAGAAACGGCTGCGCCCGCTTCCTTGGCCTTTACCGCATGGACGGCGCGCCCCATCGATGTGTCGCGCGCTCGACGCAAAGTTTCGCGCGATGGCTTTTCATCGCCCGAAACAACCGCTTCGACAGGGAGGATTTGGCTGACAGCGGCGAGCGCGGGGTGTTGGCCGAGCGCCGATTGTATCTGCGGCTCGTCACCCACCAACAGGAAATGGAGGTCGCTTTGCGCTTTGAGTGCCAGACTTGCGCCCGCCAGCATGACTACCACCCCGCCATCGCCGCCCATCGCGTCGATGGCTATGCGCTGGAGGTCGGGCATGGAGTGGGGGCGGTTCGCTAAAGCCGGTCGCTGATGGGCGTCAGACGCCGACGGCGACGACTTCGCGGCCGTTATAATGGCCGCAAGCAGCGCACAAATGGTGTGGGCGCTTTAATTCGCCGCAGTTGGAGCATTCCTGAAACGCTTCAACCGAAAGCGCGTCGTGGCTGCGGCGCATACCGCGCTTGGACGGGGAGGTTTTACGCTTAGGGACGGCCATGATTCTACCTGTACGCTATAAGAGACGGATATGGGGCGGCCCCTTACCGCGCCCGGCCCCTTTTGGCAAATATTCCATCCGCCGCGCGCCGCCAAAGGCGCGGGGGGAGTGGGGTCGATGCCAAGGGGATGAGTCGCAACAAGCGGCAAATCGCGCGCCGCCTTAGCCGCTTTGGTGATATTTGCAAGGCCATTGCGCTTCGTCGCGCCATGCGGCACCTGTTGTCGCCGGGGTAGCAAAGGGAAAATCATATGCCGACAATCAGCCTCATTTTTACGGCAGCAGCCGTTTTGCTCAATATCTGGCTCGGCATACGCTGCGGCCAGCGGCGCACAGCGGCCAAGGTCAACCATGGCGATGGCGGGGACGTCCTGCTCGCTCGACGGATGCGCGCGCAGCTCAACTATGCGGAAAATGCGCCGCTGACGTTGCTGCTTTTCCTGTTGCTCGAAATAACAGGGGCGAGTGCGACCTTTTTATGGGTGATGGCAGGCGCATTCCTTATCGCGCGGATCCTCCACCCGATTGGTATGGACGCGGAAAAGGGGCATCCGGCGCGGATGGTCGGGACAGTTATGACGCTGTTGGTACAGGTCATATTGGCGGGCTATGCGCTCTATTGCGGCTATCAATTGTTCCAGCTTACCGACTTGCCCGCCAGCATTGGCGGCAGCGCCTGAGCCTAGTTTTTCGCGCGCGCCAGCACCGCGTCGGCGACAAAGCCGTTGTGCGCGCGTTCGGCGCCAAAGCTGCTGGTGCGGCCATGGCCGGGGACGAACAGGACATCATTGCCAAGCGGCCATAGCCGCTGGGTAATCGACGCAATCAGCGCAGCGTGATCGCCCATCGGGAAATCGGTGCGCCAGATGCTGCCTTCGAACAATACATCGCCGACGACGGCAAAGCGCGATGGCGCGTGGTAAAAAACGACATGGCCGGGCGTATGGCCAGGGCAGTGGATGACGTCGAGCGTCAGGTCGCCCAGCGTTACCGTATCGCCATGTTCCAGCCAGCGGTCGGGTTCGAACACCGCGCCTGCGATGCCGTAATTGCGCCCATCCTCCTCCAACCGGGAAATCCAGAAACGATCGGCTTCCTGCGGCCCTTCGATGGGGAGGTTTAATTGCTTGGCAAGCGTCCCTGCCTCCCCACAATGGTCGATATGGCCATGGGTGATCAGGATCTTGACCAATTGCACGCCGGCCTGCGCGACCGCAGCCTTTATACGGTCTAGGTCACCGCCAGGGTCGATTAATGCGGCTGCATTGGTCTTTGTACACCAGATGAGCGAGCAATTTTGTTGGAGCGGCGTCACAGGGATGATGGCCGCCCGCATCGGGGGTTCTTGGGACGGCCGTTCAGACGACTGGGATTGAGGCGGTGGAGCGTTCATGCCGTTGCCATGGCGATGCTGGCCATTTTGTGCAAGCGGGGATGGTCCAGGCCGTTTCGATTAGATTGAATCGAAACAGGCTCTAACAATCCTTGTTTTCCGTGATTTTCGAGCCGTGAAATGTTCCGTTTCACTCGAAATCGCTCTAGTCGCTCGCGCCCTTGCTTTGTAGTTGGATGTAATTTTCCATCCCCATGCGCGCGATCATTTCCTGCTGAGTTTCGATCCAATCGACATGTTCTTCCTCGCTCGCCAAAATATCGGCGAACAGCGCGCGGCTGACATAGTCGCCGACGCTTTCGGCATGGGCAATCGCGCCCTTTAGCTGGACAAGCGCATCTTGTTCGAGCGCCAAATCAGCGCCCAAAATCTCCGCCACATTTTCCCCGATGCGCAGCCGACCCAGCATCTGAAAATTGGGCAGCCCGCCCAGAAATAATATGCGGTCAGCCAATTTGTCGGCATGTTTCATTTCATCAATCGATTCGTGCCGCTCATGCTCGGCAAGGCGCGCGACACCCCAATTGGCGAGCATCCGGTAATGGAGCCAATATTGGTTGATTGCGGTCAGTTCATTTTTCAGCGCATCATTCAGATGCTCGATGACCTTGGTATCGCCCTGCATGTCCATCCTCCGGCATTTTTGATCGGCCACCATTATGCGCCCAAGCGGATTCGCTGCCAAGGGGGTTGGGACAAAAAAGTCCAGCTTTTCTGCGGTTTCGCTAATGCGAGTGCGTTGCGGGTGCGTTAAATTTGCTGCGCGCGCTCGGCGGCAATCACGTCGCGGGCGGCGGGAACGCAGGTGCCGCATTTGGGGCGGCGACCCAAGCTGCGATAGGCGCTGTTGGGGCATGTCGCACCCGACCGGGCGGCGGCACGGACATCATCTTCACGCAGGGCATTGCAGACGCACAGGATCATGCCCATGGTTCTAGCGCAAATGCGAGTAGGTCGCAATAGCGTTTATGCGCTGGCCGGTCTATTTTTGCGCATCGGCTGTAACGACAGGCGCGACAATGTCCGCCACAACCATTCGAGTGGGCCATAATGGTGCCGTGCCAGCCAAGGCTGCGACCACAACAGCATGATGACCCACACGCCGACCACCGGTGCATAAACAGCGGTGCGCGACCAATGGCCAAACTGCCCCAGCCCCCAGCCGTAAAATAGCGCGGTCATCAAAATGCTGGTGCCAAGATAATTGGTAAAGGCGGCGCGGCCGACCGCCGCCACCCGCGCGATCACCGCATGGCCCGCGTAACGCTGTGCCAGCCCCATGAACATGGCGGCATAGCCCGCGCTCATGACAAAATCGAAGGGGAGTGAGGCAAAGAAGGTGCTGAACAATAGGGTGACGGGCTGCAAACCGCCCGCCAATTGCCACCCAAGCAGCGCCAAATTGGCCAATATGCCGATGCCCAGACAGCGGTTGCGCCATTTGTCGAGCCGCTCGATCGGCCATTGTCCCTGCAACATGCCGCTTTTGAACAACATCATGCCCAACAGCATCAGTGCCAGCGTTTCGGCACCATAGATGGCAATATTGGCAAAGAGTGCATACCATGTTTTGGCAAAGCGGGTGGCGACAATGGTCGAAAAATCGCTGCGATAGAGCGCCAATTGTTTACCTGTTTCCTCCCCATCGCGAGCAAAACTCGCCGCTACCCGTTGATGCGCTTCACGCAGTTCGGGCGGGGCAGCGGGGGAGGCACCCAGCATCAAACTGCCGAACATGACGCCTTGGATGGCAAAGCCAATCAGGAAAAAGCCGACAAACCAGCGGCGCAGCGCCCGCATGCTGAGGTTACGAAAGGCAAAAAGCAGCATGCCGCACATTGCATAACCGAACAAAATGTCGCCGAACCAGATAAGATAGAAATGGAGGAGGCCAAAAAGCGCGAGGGCGAACATCCGCCCATAATGGACGCGCGCGCCGCCCCGCCCGCTGGCCACCGCGTTTTGGATGACGAGCAGCGTCGATGCGCCAAACATGATTGAAAAGAGCCCACGCATCTTGCTGTCGACCAGGACGAAATTTACCGCCCAGACCCAAAGGTCGCTGCCACTGTCACCACCCCATGTGTGGGGGGAGATATAGGCACCCTCTGGCATCGCAAAGGCGACGATGTTCATCAGCAAAATGCCCATCACGGCAAAGCCGCGCGTCACATCCAGCCCGGTAATGCGTGCTATCGCCTGCTCTTGCATGCTTGTCCTCTCGTGCCCCGGCGCAGGAACATAGCAGCGCGTATTATGCGGTCAATACAGCGCGATTTTGCCGTATCAACGACCGGTCAGACTTTCGCCGCGACCATAGGCACCCTGTGCACGACCATGACTCCAGTCGCCGAGCAGGCGCAGATAACCATCGGTAATCCGGGTCCCATCGCGCGAACCATCGGGCAAGGTTACATATTCCCACATGCCATGGTCGGTACCGGGAAAGAGGAAGATATCAACCGGCCGCCCCCCCTGTTGCAGCGCCAGCAATTGTGTGCGCGTCGTTTCAATCGGCGCTTCGCGGTCATCGCCCGCCAACACCCAGAGCAAGGGCGTGTCGAGCCGTCGCAGAACCGCCATCGCATCATAATTCCAGATGAGTTCGACATTGTCGAAGCGCGCCCGCCCGATACGGCGCAAATCCTCATCCGACATCGCGGCTATTGCCCCGCTATATTCCCCAGCGATGCGCCGTCCCCAGCTTTGCGCATAGAGCGCGCCGCGTGCCGTATCGAGCGCGCCATATCCATCGGCAAAGCCGGACAGCAGCAATTGCGCGGTAGCAGCGGACAGCGCGTTGACCCGCGCCTCTGCTGCGGCCTCGACATCCGTGCCGAGGTCGAGCGCGCGCACTTCAGAAATCATCTGTTCGCGGTCTTCATCAATCGGCGATGCCACCAACCCAAAGCCGATGGCGACAAAATCAGCGGGGGTTATTGTCGCGGCGCGCGGGGCGACCCAGCCCCCCTGTGATCCACCAAAGAAGCCGGCTCGACTATACCGACCGTCGGCGGACTGACGGGCAGCGCGCAAGGCATTGGCGGCATCTTCGCCGAGGAGATCGAAATTCTGGGTATATTCCCCACCCGACGCGCCGGTGCCGCGCTTGTCATAAACAAAGACCGATATGCCCTGCGCGGCCATGGCATAGCCATATATGCCCCCGATGGGAGAGGATCGTTCCGAACCATGGACCATCACCACCAAGGGGCGATCGGCAACCGGATTGTCGGGTTCAATCAAACTGCCATGCATCGCGGTGCCGACGCTTTGAAAATCGAGCGGTGTTTCGCGAAAGGCAATGCGCGACCATTTTTGCATGCCGACCAGCGCCGCGCCGTTGACGCAGCTTACCGGCGTATCGGCAGCGGCGGTCGAACCGCGCCGTCCATCGCGAAACATGTATCGCAAGCCCGCTGCCGCTGAGTCGGCGGGGCGCACCAGCACAACAAAATCACCGCCAATCGTCCCATAGGCACCGTTCGCGCAGCTAGTCGCGGTCGATGCGGTGGCTGCAGTGGCTGCGGGCTGCGCCGACAATGGCGATGCGAGGGAGAGGCCCAAGGCGAAGGCCGCGCATATTTTTTTCTGCATGGCGGGCTGCTTAGCCTTGACCATCGGGTGGCGCAAATCACCGTGCGATATTACGTGCCACGCTTACGACTACATATGTCAACGTTTGGGTGCGGCGAGCGCAATGACAAGACCAACCAGCGCCAGCAGCGCGCCAGCCAGCGATAAAGGCGACCAGACATAGCCCTCAACCAATGTCGAAATTGCCATCGCGATGATCGGCACCAGCACGCTCGACCAGGCGGCAGGGCCAGCGCCGATGTCGCGGATCAGCGCGAAATAGAGCGGAAAGGTGACAACGCTGCCAATGATCGCGAGGTAGAATAGTCCGGCGATATAGGCCCCCTGTTGCGGCAACATTGGCGGCCCGGCGACAAACCATGCCCAGCCGAAATTGGAGATGCTGCCCGCGACCATCGCCCAGCCGAGCAACGCAAAGGGCGAAAGTGTGCGCAATCTGGCGCTTGCTTGCAGCACATTGCTGACCGACGCAGCCATCACCGCTGTGCAGGCCAGGGCAACCCCCGTCCAAGCGTGGCTTGGATCAATGCCGATGCCGCGCGCTTCGTGGAGCAGCATCAGCCCAATGCCTGCCAGCGCGATCGCCGCACCTGCAACAAAGCGCCGGTCGAAATGCGTGCCCAGAAACCAGCGCGACAACAGGCTGTTGGGGATGATCAGTGCGGCGAAAATCACCGCGACAATCCCCGAGGTTATATAGGCTTCGGATGCATAGACGAGGTTGAAGTTCAACGAAAATTGCAGCACGCCCATCACCGCCAGCAGCGGCCAGACGGCGCGCGGAACAACCATATTCTCGCCCCGGAATCGGCCCAGCAGCAACATGGCGATGCCTGCCAACGTAAAGCGCCACGTCACCGACCAGGCGGGCGCGATCGTCGAAATCTGGTCACGAATGACAATCCAGGTCGAACCCCAGATGAGCGAAATCAGCAACAGTGGCAGCAGGATGCGCGGCTGCGTCAGCCGCGCGGGTGC
>CAUJJQ010000185.1 GCA_963205285.1 Pseudomonadota bacterium
ATAAGGCAGCAGATTTGCCCGAAATATGCGTGCTTTCCGACCATGTCATATTCAACTCGCCCGGACAGATTGCGCGCTTTGCTGATATTTTGGCCGCCGAACGGGCCAAGGGCGCGCGCTTTTCGGTCGGTCTGCGCCTCAACCCCGAACATAGTGAGGGGGAGGTGGCGAAATATGACCCTGCCGCGCCGTGCAGCCGCCTTGGCTTTCCAATCAGCCAATTGCGGGGCGAGCACATGGCGGGCGTAGATGGCGTCCATTTCCACAGCCTGTGCGAACAGGATTTTCCGCCGCTGGCGCGTACATGGGCGGCGGTGCAGCCCAAACTCGCGCCCTATTTCGGCCAGTTGCAATGGATTAATTTTGGCGGTGGGCACCACATCACCCGCGCGGATTACCAAGTCGATGATCTGGTGGATTTCTTGCGTGATGTTGCGGCGGAAACCGGGGCCGAAGTGATGATAGAACCGGGGGAGGCAGTCGCGCTCGATGCCGGGATATTGGTGGGCGAAATCCTCGACCTGTTCGACAATGGCATGGCTATCGGCATTACCGATATTTCGGCGACCTGCCATATGCCCGACGTGATCGAGGCACCCTATCGCCCCGCCATGCTGCATGAAGCGACAGGCGCGGATGCCGCGACCCCGGTGCGGCTTGGCGGGCCAAGCTGCCTTGCGGGCGATGTTATCGGGGATTTTTATCTGCCCGGTGGCGGGCATGTGGGGCAACGCATCGCCTTCCTCGACCAAGCGCATTATTCAATGGTGAAAACCAACAGTTTCAATGGTGTCCCCCTGCCAGACATCTGGTTGTGGGACAGTGAAACCGACGCCCTGCACCAAGTGCGCGCATTTTCCTATGCCGATTTCAAGGACAGGCTGAGCTAGCAGCGTGAGGTCACGCAATTTTTGTCGCACAAGGGGTGATTCCACCCCTTTACAGGGGGGCGCGCTGGCCATATACGCCCCCCCGCAGCCCCAGGGGGACTTCCAATAACCGCAAGGCAGCCTTTGTAGTTCCATGATTTTTTTGGGGGTCCCTTGAATTGCACAAACATCATAGCGCGCTGGGTCTAGTACGCGACCTAAAGCCGGCAGAACCCGTCACCCTCGTGCGTCCGCACGCAGCGGCACGGGCAGCCCGCTTTTTCGCAGACCATTTTCCGGGAAAAACGCTCTATGCGGTGAAGGCCAATCCTTCGCCCGACCTGTTGCGCGTCCTGATGGATGCGGGCGTGACCCATTATGATGTCGCCTCGATAGCGGAGGTGCGTCTGGTTGCCGAAACGCTGCCGGAGGCAGAGCTGTGTTTCATGCACCCGGTAAAGCCCGAAGAATCGATTGCCGAAGCATATTGGCAGCATGGCGTGCGCACCTTTGCGCTCGATACGATGGACGAATTGGGCAAGATTGTCCGCGCGACTAAGGGGGCGAGCGACCTCAATTTGTTGGTGCGCATCCGCGTGTCGTCTGACCATAGCAAGCTCAGCCTCGCGGCTAAATTTGGTGCAGAACCTGCAGAAGTTGCAGCACTTTTGATGGCTGCACGCCAAAATGCCGACGCTTTGGGGATTTGTTTCCATGTTGGCAGTCAGGCAATGACCCCGCACGCCTTTGCTCTGGCGATGGAACGCGTGCGCGCGGCAATCGTCGAAGCATCGGTGACGGTGGATATTGTCGATGTCGGCGGCGGCTTCCCATCCTGCTATCCCGGCATGGAGCCGCCGGCGCTCGGCGATTATTTCGACGTTATCGCGCGCGGCTTTGAAAGCCTGCCGATCAGCTATTCAGCCGAGCTTTGGTGCGAGCCGGGCCGCGCGCTGGCAGCCGAATATAGCTCGCTGGTCGTGCGCGTCGAAAAACGGCGCGGCGATGAACTCTACATCAACGATGGTGCCTACGGCGCTTTGTTCGATGCAGCGCACATTGGATGGCGTTTTCCGGTGCGCCTGTTGCGCGACAGCACAGGCGACGAAACCGCGTTCAGCTTTTACGGGCCGACCTGCGATGACCTCGACCATATGGCGGGGCCGTTCCTGTTGCCCGACGATATAGAGGCGGGCGATTATATCGAAATTGGCATGCTGGGTGCCTATGGCTGCGCGATGCGCACCAGCTTTAACGGCTTTGGTGCACAGCAGGTCGCGTCGGTTTCCGATGAGCCGATGGCCAGCCTCTATACCGGCCAGCAGTCGAGCGAAAAGCGTGCCGCCAATGTGGTGCAATTATTCTGAAGTAATGCTGCATAATGCATGCGCATTGCATCCGCTTGTGTTCAATTGACAAGGCCTTAACCTCCCCTGTTGCGCGACGACAATAAACCCGCGCAACAGGGGAGCATTTATGGACTATTTAGCTGCCAAGGGACATTTGGCTTTGCTGGCACCCGGCGCGGTGCTGGCACTATGGACGCTTATCATGCTGTTCTGGACGGCGGCGACCCGCTTTCCGGCAATGAGCAAATTGGGCATTGATATAAAGGCAGTACCGCCGGGCGGACGCGGACAGAATCTGGAAGGTGTCATACCTGATCAGGTGAACTGGAAATCGCATAATTACACGCATTTACTCGAACAGCCGACGCTATTTTATGCGGTCATCATCATATTGGTATTGGCGGGCGGCACATCACCGCTGACAACTGGCCTCGCATGGGCCTATGTCGCAATCAGAATTGTCCACAGTCTGTGGCAGGCGCTTGTCAATAAATTACCGGTGCGTTTCACGCTGTTCCTGCTGTCAACGTTCTGCCTTTTGATCCTGACGATCAAGGCAGTGTTGCTGACGCTTGGTCACTAAAAAGGGGCTTTGACATGACAAATACTGTTTTTCCGGACATTTTGGGCCCGGTCATCATTCTCGCCGCCTGGACGATGGTCATGTGGCTGTGGATGTATGCCACCCGCATTCCCGCCATGCGCCGCGCCAATATTGACCTTGGCAAGCTGACGGGTGGCAAGGGCAGCGACCTGGACAATGTTTTGCAACCCAAAACACAGTGGATTGCCCATAATTACAACCATTTGCATGAAGCGCCTACGGTATTTTATGCAATTGCATTGACGCTGGCGATGATGGGCATGGGTGATGGGCCGAATGCCACCATCGCGTGGGTCTATGTGGCCCTGCGCATCGCCCATTCGCTGGTGCAGGCATTGGTCAACCGCATCATGGTGCGATTCTTGATCTTTGTTGCATCGTCGATCGCGCTGATCTGTTTGGTCATTCATGCCGTGATGGGCTGGTTGCATACATAATCAACGGTGGAGGGCGGCGACCAATTCGACATGGGTTGACCAACGAAACTGGCCAACCGGCAATATGTCGCCAATCTGGTAGCCGCCCGCCGTCAAAATC
>CAUJJQ010000186.1 GCA_963205285.1 Pseudomonadota bacterium
GCCATTGGCGTTGTCCAGTTGACGACCGACAAGCCGATCATCTTTGAACCCTATAAGGCGAACCGCACGCTGGGCGGTTTCATCCTCATCGACAAGATGACCAATGCGACGGTGGCGGCGGGGATGCTGCATTTCGCGCTGCGCCGCGCGCAAAATGTCCATTGGCAGGCGATCGACATCGACCGCGATATGCACGCCGCGCAAAAGGGGCAGAAACCGCGCCTCCTGTGGTTCACCGGCCTGTCGGGGGCGGGCAAATCGACCATCGCCAATCTGGTCGAACGCAAGCTCTACGCCGCCGGGCGGCACAGTTTCCTGCTTGATGGCGATAATGTCCGCCACGGGCTTAACAAGGATCTGGGCTTTACAGAGGCGGACCGGATTGAAAATATCCGCCGGGTTGGCGAAGTTGCAAAATTGATGGCCGATGCCGGCCTCATCGTCCTTACTGCCTTTATCTCCCCCTTCAGGGCTGAACGCGACTTGGTGCGGCATATGATGGGCGAGGGCGAATTTATCGAGATTTTCATCGATACCGCCTTGGCGGATGCCGAAGCGCGCGATGTAAAGGGCCTGTATAAAAAGGCGCGCGCCGGGCAGCTCGCCAATTTTACCGGCATCGACAGCCCCTATGAAGCGCCCGAAAACCCGGAAATCCGGATCGACACCCGCACGATGAGCGCGGATGCGGCGGCAGATTTAATCGTCGAACGGCTGCTCGCCCATGGTTGAGGATGATGCAACGCTCGCCGCGCGATTGGCGCAGGAAGCCGGGGAAATATTGCTCGACCTGCGCGCCGATGGCCAATTGACCGGCAAGGCGCTGGGCGATGCGGGGGACAGTGCGGCCAACGCTTATTTGCTCGCCGAACTGGCGGCCCATCGCCCCGATGATGCGGTCTTGTCCGAAGAAGCGGTGGATGATGGCGCGCGCCATGGGGCAAAAAGGCTGTGGATTATCGACCCGCTCGACGGGACGCGCGAATATGCACAAGGGCGCGATGATTGGGCGGTGCATGTCGCCCTCACCATCGGTGGGCGTGCGCAAATTGGTGCCGTCGCGCTGCCCGCACGCGGGATCACATTGTCGAGCGCGGATGGACGATTACCAGACACTGCAAACATCCCGCCGCGCATGTTGGTCAGCCGCACTCGCCCGCCCGAAATCGCCCGACGGGTGGCCGATGCGATTGGCGCAGAGCTGATCCCCATGGGCAGCGCCGGGGCAAAGGCGATGGCGGTGCTGCTGGGGGAGGGGGAGGTTTATCTCCACGCTGGCGGCCAACATATGTGGGACAATGCCGCCCCGGTCGCGGTCGCGGCGGCGGCGGGCCTCCATTGCAGCCGGATTGACGGCGCGCCGATGGATTATGCGGCCCGCGACACCCTCATCCCCGACCTCCTCATCTGCCACCCGGATTGGGCCGCGCGCGTGCTGGCGGCGGTGGCCAACAATTAACTCCTCCCCGTTACGGGGGCGAAGCAATCCAGATTTTGGCCAAATGCTTTGCTGCATTCAACTGCTTTGCTCGGCACGAACCGATTGAGTGCGCGCTCGGCCCAGTTCGCTGCCCAGTTTCATCACCCTCGCTAAGGGGTGTTGGGTTTGACTGTCCCCGTCGGTCCAAGTCCAGTACGGGGGGATTGGACGACCATTTACCGATCCAATCGCAGCAGCCCCACCCCGAATCCCTCCATACCGGTGAGATCATACCTTCATCCTCTCTGCGCCTCCGCGCCTGCGCGTGAAATTGTCATTATGCGCGAGCATGGGTGATGGGGCTGTGTTTTTGCGGAGGTGGCGAAGCGCTTTCTTTTCAAACTAGGACTTTTCTGAACCGTAATAATTACGTAGGCCCCTACCTATGGAAAAATTGAACGATGATATCGCAGCCGCCGATTCGCGGGCCGACCAATTTCTTATGAGCCGTAGAACGCTGTTGGCTGCGGCGGCGGCCAGCATCGCAACGCCGGCGCTGGGGGCGAGTCGGCGCGACAATGCGCTGGATGAATTTTTGAACGCACAGTTCCGGACGGCGGGGATTGCGGGCATGGCAGTCGGCATCGCCCGACGCGGGCGGGTGGTTTTCCAGCGCGGCTATGGCTTTGCCAATCTAACCAGTCGCCGCCGTGTCACGGTGGATACGATGTTTCATCTGGCATCGGTCACTAAAACAGTCACCGCAACTGCTGTGATGATGCTGGCCGAAGCGGGGAAGATTGATCTGGACGCACCCGCCAACAATTATCTTGATTTCGACGTCACAAACCCTGCCCACCCTGAAATTGCGATTACCGTGCGGCATTTGCTGATGCACCTGTCGAGCATTTCTGACCAAATATATTATGATGTTGATTTCCGAGTGACCGGCAGGGATTCGCCCCAGACCGTTGACGCATTCCTGCGCAGTTACCTGGTGCCAGGCGGTACATATTATTCGCCATCGGGCTGTTTTTTGGCGTCAGCGCCTGGCGACAGATATGATTATTGCAATGTCGGGTACGGGCTTTTGGGTTATCTGGCGGGGCGTGTGGCGGGGGAGGATCTGCGTATTTTCACCCAGCGCCGGCTGTTTGCGCCACTCCACATGCGGCATGTCTCGTGGACCATCGCCGGGGTGCCGGACCGGCTGAATGCCACACCCTATGACATGGTCGATGACCGGCTAGTCCCGGTAGATCCGGTCGGATTTCCCGATTGGTCCGCGGGCATGCTGCGCGCGTCAATTGCCGATTTCATGCCCTTTGTTGCGGCGTCGGCGAACGGCGGCGCGGCGGGCGGCACACGCATAATTTCGGCTGCCGGTGCGGCAGAGATGCTGGCGATGCGCGTGCCGGCGGGCCTGCCGGAATGGCTGACGGGGCAGGGGCTTGGCTGGATGGAATCGCACACCGCTTTGACCCCACGGATCAACCATTGGGGCGGGGACCCGGGGGTGTTCACCGCTGTATATGTGGATCCTGCATCGGCAACCGGTGTCGCGATTTTCACCAACAGTTCAGCCACGAGCGCCAGCAGAACCGCCACCAAGGCGATCGCCGACCATATTTTCACCACGGCGCACCCGTGACAGGACCGTCAGCTGATTATAGTCGCAATGCAGGCGGTGCCGCCATTGGTGCCCGCCTTCGCCGATTGTCCGAGCGGCTTGATGGGGAAACGACGCGGATCTACGCGGCGCAGCACATAGAATTTGAACAGCGCTGGTTTGGCATTTTGAATCAAGTTGTTCTGAACGGCCCGATGACGGTTGGCGAGATTGCGGCCGCGCTGCGTGTTACGCACGTGTCGGTCAGTCAG
Source organism: Pseudomonadota bacterium (assembly GCA_963205285.1). GTDB lineage: Bacteria > Pseudomonadota > Alphaproteobacteria > Sphingomonadales > Sphingomonadaceae > Sphingopyxis. Next base: position 3,302 of record CAUJJQ010000186.1, read on the forward strand.
GCGCGGCGGGCGCTTGAAAATGCGGGGTTGGTCCACGCACTTAGCGACGCGGGGGATGCGCGACGGCGGCGGTTGGTCCTGACCGACGCGGGGCGCATATTTGTCGCCAAGCTTGCCCCGCTCTGGCAAGCACTGAGCGACAGTGCCGCCGAATTAAATGCGGAGGCTGGTGACCTGGTAAGCCTGCTCGATCGGCTCGAAAACGCGCTCGACGCCCGGTCATTTTTCGACCGTGTCGGCGCGCGTATCGACCTGCGTGGGCAGGAAAATTCCGCCTGAAGTGCAAGATTTCATGGCGCGGAAGTTGCGGGAAACAGGGATAGTTAGCGCCTGTGCCGATTCAATCTAATCGAAGCAGCCGCTAAGCAGCGTTTTCAGTCGATGCAACGTCCGCCACCTTATCCTCCAGCCCGAACATATGCGCGGGGCCGAGCGCCATATTGGCGCGGATCCGCCGCAAAATCCGCCGCAGCGCCAGCAATGCAACAACCGATGCCACCAGCATCACCGCCGCAATCACCACTGCCACCAGCGGATAGGACAGCGCTAGCGCGGCAAGACCAAATGTCGCCACATCCTCCCCCGCGCTGACCACCGCGTTGGAAAATGGTTCGGGGCTGGCGTTGACCACTGCGCGCGTGCTCGCCTTTACTCCGTGGGAGAGGAGCGCGCCGCCCCCGCCGAGCAAAAAGGTGACGACCTGCATCGCCGGGTCGGACGGATCGACGATGGCAAGCGCGAGCAGCGCACCGCCGATCGGCCGGATAAAGCTGTGCAATCCGTCCCACATGCTGTCGAGCCAGGCGATTTTGTCGGCAAAAAATTCGGCCACAAATCCGGTGGCGGCAACGCCGAGCACCCATGGATTGGCCAAAATGTCGAGCGAATGGAGTTGCGCGGGCAGTGCAATCAGCTGAAAATGCATGGCGAGCCCCGCCGCCAACAGGCTGAAATAGAGCCGCCAGCCCGACAACAGGCTGAAACTTGCGGCAAGTGCGATAATCTCAACTGCTGACATGCGCGTCCCCCTCCACCCCAGCAAAGCCGCATTAAAAAAGCTGGCGCATCTGCTTGCCCCAGCCGCAGCCAATCGGCAAGGTGGGGCTTATGAACAGCAATGACAATAGCCGCACTCCCAAGGCGACGGAGATTATTCCCGATCATATCGTTGATCCCGATTTCGACCCGACGTGGAGCGATGATGACGATGAACGTGGACTCGCGCCCGCCATGCCCGCCGCGACGATCATCATCCTGCGCGACGGGACGCGGCAGGCGCCGCCCGACATACTCATGGTGCGCCGCGCCGCGCATATGCGCTTTGCCGCAGGGGCAGCAGTCTTTCCGGGCGGGCGGGTCGATGCCGATGACCATATATTGGCGGAAAAATGGGGAGCGCAATTGCCCAGTGCCGATGGCGCGGCGCGGGTCGCGGCGGTGCGCGAAACGCTGGAGGAAACGGGCCTCGCCATCGGCATAAGCGGTCTGCGGGGCGACATAGCGGTGTTGGGGGAAATGCGCGCGGCACTGCTCGCCGAAGCGCCGTTTTCAGAGTTGCTGGGTGCGCATGGCCTGTCGCTCGATCTGGCGGCGCTCACCCCCTTTGCGCGCTGGCGGCCCAATTTTCGTACCGAGCGGGTGTTTGATACGCGATTCTACATCGCCCGCGCACCGGATGGTGACCATGCGCTCCATGTCGTCGAAAGCGAAAATACCGACCTGTTTTGGCTGGGTGCGGCTGCCGTGCTCGACGCGCATAATGCAGGCGACCTCCACATGATATTTCCGACTCGTTGTAACATTGAACGGCTGGCGGAATATGCCGATTATGCGGCGGCCATCGAATCAGCCGCACAATTTCCGCCGCGCCGCATCACTCCCTTTGTCGAAACGCGCGACGGGCAGAGCTATTTGTCGATTCGGGATGATTGTGGCTATCCCAATACATCGGTTTTAGTTGATCGGACGATGCGCGGTTAATCTTTTGCTAAGCTGATTTTATTATGGGCAATGCTGCACTTGGCTCGGCAAGGCGTGGGAAATGGCGACGATTGTGACCGTGATGCCACAATTTTTTGGTCAAAACCCCTTGCGCCCTAAGGGCTTTGTGCATAAAAGCGACGGCGCAGGCAGAGGGGTACGATGTCCCTTTTCGGCGATGTCGGCCTGTTTGAATACAATGTTGCAAGACACTTGCCAGTGGAGAAGAATATGAAGTTCCTCAAGAAAGCGGTTGTTGCTGCTGCCGCACTTTCGATGGCGATTGCTCCGGTCGCTGCTTCGGCCGCTCCGGCCCAGTTTGACGGCCTGCGCGCTGATACGGCGGTTTCGGGTCTTGCCATTGGTGAAGATGGTGGCTCGGCGACTTGGCTGTTCGCGCTGCTCGGCGGTCTGGCTCTGATCGCCGGTATCGTGGTTGCGGCCGGCGGTTCGTCGAACGCTCCGACCAGCCCGTAAGTCACCCGACTTACACGGCATAAAGTTTCAGAAGGGCTCGTCGCGACTCGCGACGGGCCCTTCGGCATGTCTGCTGTGGTGGTGGTGGTTGCTTGTGTTTCGACTTCGCTCGACACGAACGGATGTTGAGGAACGCCCCATCCCGTTCGTATCGACCGTGTCGAGATAGGAACGGCGTTTGCTTATCGGGCGACGCAATCAGGGCAGGGCAAAGGGGCGACGGTGCTGCAATTGCGGGATTTGCGCGCGCGCACTGGCAACCAACGATAAATCCGTATCGACAATCGCGACGCCATTTTCCTCGCCGCTGTCGTGCATCACCCGGCCCCATGGGTCGATCACCAGCGAATGGCCCCAGGTGGTGCGACCATCAGCATGTTCGCCATTTTGCGCAGGCGCGATTATCCATGCGCCGGTCTCAATGGCGCGCGCGCGCAACAATATCTCCCAATGCGCTTCGCCGGTCGGGCGGGTGAAAGCCGCAGGAACGGCGATAAGCTCTGCCCCGGCATGTGCATAGGCGTGGAATAATTCACCAAAGCGCAGATCATAACAGATGCTCATGCCCAATTTGCCAACCGGTGTGTCAACCATGACAGCGCGGTCGCCCGCTGCATAAGCGTTTGATTCACGCCAGCTTTCGCCGCTCGCCAGATCGACATCGAACAAATGGATTTTGTCATAAATGGCGGCGCATTCGCCGCTATCATCCAGAACGAAGCTGCGGTTGCGCCATTTGCCGTCCGCCCCCGCATGGGGGATGGAACCTGCATGAATCCACAGATGATTTTTGCGCGCTGCTGTGACTGCCGCCGCATAATAAGGACTGTCCGCAAAATCACCGACATGGGCTGTCGCACGCGCCCGGTCACGGTCGAGCAGCCCCGCCATTTCAGGGGCAAAGAGCATTTGTGCGCCGCCATCTGCTGCCGTGCGCGCCGCGTGGGCCAGCGCATCGCCATTTTCAGTAGGCGAAATCCCGCTGGTCATCTGCAAGAGCGCGATACGTGCCATAAATTGCCCTCTCACCCCAGAATCCGGCTTTGCGTGACGCGGTAAAGGCGGCATAGATATGCGCGTTCAGCCCAGCGAAAGCCGCCCCTCCTATGCCTTCTTGGATGACTAACGACAATATGCGCCGAACCCCCCTTCATTTCGCTAAACTCGCCCCCAAAATTGGCCCCAAGTTTGTTAATGTCTCCGCGCGCGCACTGATGCTGTGTTCGGCGCTCACCATGATGGTGCCTGCGCCACTCATTGCGCAGAGCACAGCCCCCCGCAGCCCGGCGGTGGCAGCGACCAGCTCCAGCGTTGACCATAGTGCATGGCTCTATGCGGGGAGCGACATTCCTCCCGATCCCGGCTGGCAATTCGGCACGTTGAACAATGGTTTGCGCTTTGCGGTGCGGCGCAATGGTGTGCCGCCGGGGCAGGTAACAATCCGCCTGCGCGTCGATGCCGGTTCGTTGATGGAGCGTCCGGAAGAAGCGGGCTGGGCGCACCTTATCGAGCATCTCGCCTTTCGGGAATCGCGCTATCTGCCGAGTGGGGAGGCGCGGCGCGCTTGGCAGCGATTGGGGGTCGCCTTTGGCAGCGATTCCAACGCCCACACCGGGCAGACCGAAACGGTCTATCAACTCGACATCCCATCCGCGACCCCCGAAGCGGTGGCCGAATGTATCCGACTGTTGTCGGGGATGATCCGCGAACCCGTGCTGACCAATGCGACGGTCGATGCCGAACGGCCGATTGTCATTGCCGAACGACGCGAAGGAGAAGGGCCCGATTTTCGGGTTAATGAGGCGGCACGCAGCCATATTTTTCGCGGGCAGTTGATGGGCGATCATTCGACTATCGGCAGCGAAGCGACGCTGAACGCGGCCAATGGCGCGGGTATCAGCGCTTTTCATCAGCGCTGGTACCGGCCCGAACGGGTGGTCATCGCGGTGGCGGGCGACCTTGACCCGGCGATATTTGAACAGGCGATTGTTACCAATTTTGCAGATTGGCAGGGCAGTGGGCCGCGTCCCGCCGAACCTGATTTGGGGGTCCCGGCAACCAGCGGGCCGGTTTCGCGGGTCATTGTTGAATCGGGCCAGCCGCTCACCGTCCAGCGGTTGGTGATGCGCCCTTGGCACCGGGTGACCGATTCTATCGCCTATACGCAGGGGCTGATGCTCGATTCCCTGGCGACGATCATCATCAACCGGCAGTTGGAGGAACGCGCGCGCAGCGGCGCACGATATTTAAGCGCGCAAGTGACAACCGACAAGCCGTCGCGTTCGGCGGATTTGACGGCACTGTCGGTCGTGCCACTCGATGGCGATTGGGAAGCGGCATTGGCGGATGCGCGCACGGTGGTGGCGGGTGTCGGCGCGCGCGCCGTCGATCAGGCAGCAATCACCCGCGAATTTTCCAACGTCGAAACATTTTTGACGCGCGAGAATGCCAATCGGCAAAATGAACCGGCGACCAAACAGGCCGATGATCTGCTGCACGCCGTTGATATTGGTGAAACGACGACCAGTCCCGACCATGCGCTGGCCATTTGGCAATCGATTGCGCCGTTGGCGACCCCTCAGGAAATGCAGCGGCGCATCCGGGCGCTATTTGTGGGCAGCGCGACCCGCGCCTTGATGGTCACCCCAACGGCGGTGACGAACGGCGAGGCGCGGCTCACCGCCGCGGTCAGCCGTAATGTTGATGTACGCAATGCCGCCAATGACAATGCGCGTGCCATTCGTTTTGCCGACCTGCCATCGCTCGGCACGCCGGGACGGCTGGTGTCGCGCACGCCATCCCCCTGGGCGGATTTGGAGCGTTGGGAATTTGCCAACGGCGTCACCGCGCTGGTGCGCAACACCAATATCGAACCCAATAAGGTGCGCATTCGTGTGCGTTGGGGCGCGGGGCGGCGTACGCTGGCCAGCGACCAGCCAAATTTGCTGTGGGCCGGGGAATCGGCGCTAGTGGAAAGCGGGGTTGGCCGTTTTGACATCAGCCAGCTCGACCAATTATCCGATGGTCGGCAGATTGGCATGAGCTTTACGGTCGATGATGATGCCTTTGAGTTATCTGCCGAAACCCAGCCGAGCGATTTGGCCGATCAGTTGAAATTGCTCGCCGCCAAACTCGTCGCGCCAGGCTGGCAGGCAAATCCGGTGTTACGCGCGCGCGCGGGGCGACTGGCGGGCTTTGACCTGTTGCGCAATTCGCCCAACGCGGTGCTGGAAAATGAGATGGACAGCCTCGTTTATTCCGGGGACCGGCGCTGGGGCCCGCCATCGCGTGCGGAGGTGGAGGGGCTGACCCCCGCCGCCTTCCGCCGTTTTTGGGAGCCGTTGCTGCGCCAAGGGCCGATTGAAGTGCAGATTTTCGGCGATGTCGGCAATGTTGACCTGGAAACCATGTTGCGATCCACTTTTGGCGCGCTGGCACCGCGACCGGCGGCGGCGGTGAATGTTGCGGATGGCGATGTGCATTTTGCCAGCGCTAGCGCTACGCCGCTTGTCGCTCGGCACAGCGGGGCGGCATCCCAAGCGGCCTATATTCTTGCCTATCCGACCGGTGGCGGCATCGCCAACAGCCGACTATCGCGCCAGTTGGACGTGCTCGCCGCCATTTTCAACGACAGGTTATACGACCGGCTGCGCGACCATAATGGGGCCAGTTACAGTCAGGCGGTGGTCAGTCGGTGGTCCGACCAATTGGCGCACGGCAGTTATATTTTGGTTGGCGGCATGACCCGGCCAGAGGATAGCGCGTTGGTCGCATCGAGCGCGCGGGCGATTGCCGCTGAATTGGTGACCACCCCGGTGAGCGCCGATGAATTGCAGCGTGCGGTCGAACCGATCGTCGAACAATTGCTGCGTGCATCTTCGGGCAATGTTTTCTGGATGCGCCAGACAGAGGGGGCGTCGCGTGACCCGCGCATTTTCCTGTCGCTGCGCAGTTATTTGAACGATTTGCGTTCGGTGACGGCAGCGGATTTGCAGGTGCTGGCACGCCAGTTTCTTGGCCCACAAAGCGGGGTTTCGCTGATCATCCTGCCCGATGGGACACCGGTGCCGTCATTGGACATGGTGGCGACCGCGGCGCCAGCGAATGGAGCGGTTTCGCGGTAATCGCACTGCTGCGACGGTCGGCCGCATGATGTGCCATCATGCTCGAAATCCCGAGGTGCCCGTGTCTCGACTATATTCTCTGCCGGGATTTCCGGGCCGCATGATGTGCCATCATGCTCGAAATCCCTAAATGCTCGACACGAACGGACGGGCTAAACCCCCCCCCCGCAGGCGGGTGGGGGTTAGGGGGTGGGTGTTTTCAAACTGGGGTGGGTGTTTATCAAACTGGGGTGGGTGTTTATCAAACTGGGGTGGGCCTTCTATACTGGATTGTCCCTGCGCCGAACCGCGCTGCGCGGGCGGGCGGCGTTCACCGCGCCTTCGCCGCCACTTTCGCCCAGAATGCGTGCACGCACTGCCGCGCGATGTTCGTGGATGGAGGCAATCACCGGGCCGACCGCAACACCCACATCGACCAGCACCGCTTCGGCCATTTGCAGGCTCCCCTCCAGCGCTTCGGGCACCGCATCATTGGCTCCGGCGTGATATTGCGCCGCCGCGTCGGCGCTGTCGCGGGCGCGGGTGATTATCGGTAAATTTTCATAGCGCGTGCGCAACCGGCGGATCAGACGCAATTGTTGCTGCGGGTCGTCCATTGTCAGGACCACGGCGGACAAAGTCACATCGGTAAATTGGTCGAGGAAATTGCCGCGCGCGGCATCACCAAAATGCACCGCATATCCACGCCGACGCGCGTCGGCGACGGCGTCCACATCCGCCTCATAGGCGGTATAAGTGCGGTCATGTTCGGTGAGGAGGTCGGCCACCACCCGCCCGACACGGCCAAAACCGATGATGAGGACAATCGGCCCGTCGTTGTTCGCCTTGCGGGCTTCAATCCCTGCCATGTCGATGCGCCGCGCCAAACTATGGCCAAAACGGGCGAGAAGGGGGGTAATGGTCAGGCCGATGGCGGTCACAACCTGCCAAAATGCGGCGGTGTCGGTGGCGACCAATCCCGCCTGCACCGCCGCGCCGAGCACGATCAATGTGGTTTCGGACGGGCTGCCCATCAGCAGCCCAACCTCTGCCGCGGTGCCACGCCCGACACCGGCCCAACGCAGCAAGCCCGCTGTCACCGCCGCCTTTGCCGCAACCACGCCGACAACCGCGAGCAATGTTTGCGGCCATGCAGCGGCGATTGCAAAAACATCCACCTGCATGCCCACGGTGATGAGGAATACGCCGAGTGCGAGCCCACGGAAGGGCGCAATAATCCCTTCCACCTCCCCATGATATTCAGTTTCCGCGATGAGCAGACCGGCAATCAACGCGCCGACAATCGGCGATAAGCCGGCGTTGGAGGTGGCGAGCGCGGCGACAATGACGACGAGCAGGCTCGCCGACAGGAATAATTCGGGATTTTTGGTGCGCGCTGCCTGGGCAAACAGGCCGGGCAACAAGAACCAGCCGATCAGCCCGAGGATGAGGATAGTAACGCCACCGCGCGTCAAAATCGCGGTCAGCGACGCAACTGCATCTCCCCCCGCCGCTGGCCCCAGTGCGCCCAATAAAAAGATGATCGGGACAAGCGCCAAATCCTCAAACAACAGCATGGCAAAGGCATTTTGCCCGACCCGCCCGGTCGTCCCCGAAATTGGCAGCACCAGCGCGGTGGAGGACATGACGAGCGCGATGCCAAGCCCCAGCGCCGCCGGCCAGCTATGCCCCGTGAGACCCAGCGCCAGCGCGATAACCAATCCGCCGCCCAATAATTTGCCCGCGCCGACGCCAAATACGCGCTGTCGCATCGTCCATAGGCGGCGGAAGCTCAATTCCAGCCCTATGGAAAACAGCAACAGAATGATGCCAAATTCGGCAAATGGTTCAATGGCTTCGGGGTTCTGTATACTTAGCCACTGCAGCCAGGGATATTGCGCAACCAATCGGCCTAGGCCATGCGGCCCA
>CAUJJQ010000187.1 GCA_963205285.1 Pseudomonadota bacterium
CACCACAGGCGCAACTGCCAGCGGCCATCCCCGGCATTGGCGCCGAGCACCGCGTATAATTGCCCGTTCCAACGTGTCAGCAGTGCTGCTTCATTGGTTTCGGTCGGCGGGTCGGTGAAATTGCGCGATTGGGGGCGCACCACCCATTGCGACCCACCGCGCCGCACCAGCAACACCCCCTCCAACGCCGTCCAATTGGGGCCGACGACGGGCCGAATATCGCTCAATTCCACGCGCCAATCACCGACGGTCGTGCTTTCGCCGACGCGAACGGCGGTCAAACGTTCCTGAATGAAGCTGCTTTCGGCGGCCATCCCGGCAAGCGCAACGGCGCAGCCCAGATGCGCAATAACCATCCCCCAGATGGGCAAGGGTGTGCGGCGCAAATTACGGCCCCACAGCGGCGCGATAGAAAGGACGGCAACCCCTGCCGCCAATGACAGGCCGAGCAGGGAGAGCAAGTGGAGTGATGGGGCAGCCAGCACCCAAAGCACAATCGCCAGCGCCAGAATGACGAGGAAGATCACCCCCCAGCGGCGCAATTTTTCGCTATCATCATTGCGCCAGCGCAGCAGGGGACCAACCGCCATCACGGCGACCAAAATCAATGCGGGAACGCCAGCGGCACGATTATAATATGGCGGTCCGACCGATATTTTGTCGCCCAGCGCCTCCGCCAAAATCGGGTATAAGGTGCCGACCAGCACCACCGCGAGGATGACCGAAAACAACAGATTATTGATGACTAGCGCCCCTTCACGGCTGAGCAGGGCGAAACGTTTCCCCTCTGCCATCGTGCCGACGCGCAGCGCAAATAGCGTGAGTGCGCCGCCAATATAAATGCCGAGCAGCGCCAAGATGAAGCTGCCGCGTTCGGGGTCGACTGCAAATGCATGGACGCTGGTCAACAGTCCCGAACGGACGATGAAGGTGCCGATCATCGACATGGAGAAGGCAACGACGGCGAGCATCACCGTCCATGCACGCAACGCATCGCGCGTTGCGGTGACGCTGACCGAATGGAGGAGCGCGGTGGCCGCCAGCCACGGCATGAGCGACGCATTTTCGACCGGATCCCAAAACCACCAGCCGCCCCAGCCCAGTTCATAATCGGCCCAATAGCTGCCAGCGGTGATACCGATGGTGAGGAAAATCCACGCCCCCAACACCCATGGGCGCATGGCGCGCGCAAAACCGGGTCCAATATCGCGGGTTATCAGCGCCCCGACCGCAAAGGAAAAAGCGACCGACAAGCCGACATAGCCCAGATATAACGTCGGCGGATGCATCGCCAAACCCGGGTCTTGCAACAGGGGGTTCAGCCCCATCCCCTCAGCCGCAGCGGGCACCAGCCGTTTGAACGGGTTGGATACCAGCAGAAGGAATGCAAAAAAACCAAGGCTGAGCGCGGCTTGCGCGACCAATGTTGCACTGAGCGTCTGTGGAGCCAATCGCCGTTCAAACAGCGCCACGCCCGCGCCAGATGCCCCCAAAATCGACAGCCAGAGCAACATCGACCCTTCATGATTACCCCATGCGCCTGCGATTTTATACAACATGGGCTTTGCGCTGTGGCTGTTACGCGCGACCAATTCGACCGACATGTCGGACTGCATGAACAGCCATATCAGACAGGCAAAGGCGACAAGTGTCAGCGCGCCCTGTCCAACCGCGAGCGCGCGCAATGGGGCGATGGGTGCGCGGCCGCGCACTTCGGCAACGCCGGCGATAATCTGCAGCAAGGCCAGCGCCAGCGCGATCCACAACAGGCAATGGCCGACTTCTGCTATCATCAATTTTGCCCTTCGCGCGGTGCGCCATTATTCGCCCCATCCACCACTAATGAGTCGCCGCCATTGTGGGTCGGCATCTGGCCCATTTGCGGGGGCATATAATTTTCATCATGCTTGGCCAAAATCCGGTCAGCGACAAAGCGGCCCGTCGCATCGAAATGACCATCGGCCACCGCGCCCTGCCCCTCCCCAAACAAGTCAGGGACAATCCCTTGATAACGGACGGGCACCTGTGCCCGGCCATCGGTCAGCAGGAAATCGATGGTAACGCCATCGGCATTGCGTCGCACGCTGCCGCGTTCGACCATGCCGCCAAGCCGCGCGGATGTGCCCGGCGCGATATGCGCGGCGCGTGCCTCACTCGGCGAGTAAAAATAAGCCGCTTGCTGACGCATCGCGACGCTGGCGAGCAGCCCTGCCCCGATGATGGCGATGATCGCCAGTCCAGCCAAAATCAGGCGCTGCTGCTTGGGTTTCACGGCCTATCATCCCCAGATTTGGTCGGCGCGGCGTTTTCGGCGCGACGCAGTGTCCGCCAGCTATGCCACAATAAACCGGCGCAACCGCCATAGGTGATGGCATAAGCGGCGGCCACAAAGGCCCAATGTGCATTGGTTGCCATGGTCAATATTCCGCCGCCATACGACGCAACCGCGCCTCGTTACGTGCATCGGCCAGAAAACGGCGCATCCGCATCAACACAATCGCCGCAAACAGCATCGAAAAGCCAAAAAAGGTCAGCCCCAATGGCCATAATAATTCGGGTGCAATCGCGCTTTTGCCGATGGTGATCGATGATGGTTGGTGCAGGCTGTTCCACCAGACGACGCTGCGGTTTATAATCGGCAGATTGATTGCGCCAACCAGCGCATAAATGGCAGCGGGGCGCGAAATCGCACCCTTTTCCCCATCCATATTGGTGAAGGCGATGAACCCCATATAGAGGAAGAGGAGCACCAGCATCGACGTCAGCCGACCGTCCCATTCCCACCATGTCCCCCATGTCGGGCGACCCCAGATCGACCCGGTCGCAAGGCAGATGGCCGTGAACAAGGCACCGGGCATCGCCAATGCCCGCGCGGCAAGTCCGGCGAGCGGGTGTCGCCAGACCAAT
>CAUJJQ010000188.1 GCA_963205285.1 Pseudomonadota bacterium
GCTCCTAAATGCAAGGATGTGAAAATCCGTGCCCCCCGGCGCGCGGATGGTGTGGCGGAGGGCGCAAAAGTGCAAGGTCAATTTTGGGGAGTCGGCATAATTGCGACGCTGATCGTGATTCTCGCCAATATCGGCGAATATCGGCGGCGGCGGCGGCGCAATCTGGAAAATGTTGGTATTTTGCCGTTGCAGGCGATTATGGTGATCGCGACCTTTATCGCGCTTTTTGCCTTTGCCTTTGGATTGAAAGAGATTTTATGAACATCGTCATCAGTCGCCGTGACGGCCTATTGTGGATGGGTGGGCTGTTGCTGGCGGGCTGCGCGGCGGATGATGCGATCCGCATGCCTGAGGTGGAGGGGGCGGATTCGATGGCTGATTTGGTGGATCTGGCACAATTTGAGCCGCGTCTGCGCTTTGACATTCGCTATGCGACGGCAAATAATTTCATGCACCGTGTGCTTTACCCCGTCGCGCGCGCATTGGCGCAGCGGCCGGCAGCGGCAGCACTATCGCGCGTACAAACGCGCGCCGAGGGGGCGGGCTATGGCCTCCTCATCCATGATGCCTACCGCCCGTGGCGGATCACCAAGATGATGTGGGACGAAACGCCGGTGGCGCAGCGCGAATTTGTCGCCGACCCGCGCACCGGTTCGCGCCATAATCGCGGCTGTGCGATTGATTTGACGCTGTGTCAGGGCGGGCAGGCGGTGCCGATGCCCAGCCCTTATGATGATTTCACCCCCGCCGCCTATCGCAGCTATATGGGTGGCACGGCGGAGCAGAACGCCAACCGCGCGCGGTTAGAGGCATGGATGGTGGCAGAGGGGTTCCTGCCGCTTGCCAATGAATGGTGGCATTTCGACTGGCGCGATTGGGAACATTACCCGATTATGGACATGCCGCTGGAGGATGTGGCATAGCCTGTTAGAGGCAAGCTTCCAAAAACGGCTGGTCAAAGCCATATTGCCGAGCTTTTTCCAGCGTATAGGGGCGCAGGCCCATGGCGCGATATTCGCCCATGATTTTGCCGTCCTTATCCTCTTCCATATATTCGAATTTGAACAATTCCTGGGTTACAATGACTTCGCCTTCCATGCCGATGACTTCGGTGACCGACGTGACGCGGCGTGAACCGTCGCGCAGACGTTTAATCTGCACGACAAGGTCAACCGAATCGGCGATCTGACGCGAAATTGCTTCCTTGGGAATTTTGATGTCGCCCATCAAAATCATGTTTTCCATACGGCCCAGGCATTCACGCGGACTGTTGGCGTGGAGCGTACACATCGAGCCATCGTGGCCAGTGTTCATCGCGGCGAGCAAATCGAAACATTCCGCGCCACGAATTTCGCCCAATATGATACGGTCGGGGCGCATACGCAGCGAGTTTTTGACCAGATCACCGATGGTAATCGCGCCTTGCCCTTCGAGGTTGGGTGGACGTGTTTCCAGTGGCAACCAATGCGGCTGTTGCAAGCGCAATTCGGCGGCATCTTCGATGGTGAGCACGCGTTCGCCCGGATCGATCATCTTAGACAGGGCATTGAGCATTGTTGTCTTGCCCGAGCCCGTGCCGCCTGAAATGACGATGTTGAACCGGCATGCACCAGCGATTTTGAGCGCGGTGCACATTTTATTCGACATGGCATTCCAGTCGCGCAAATTGTCGAGCGTGATGGGTTTCGCCGAAAATTTACGGATGGAAATGGCGGTGCCGCGCAGCGAAAGCGGCGGCACGATTACGTTAACCCGGCTGCCATCCTTTAATCGCGCATCGGCCAGCGGCGTCGTTTGGTCAACGCGGCGGCCAACCTGATTGACGATGCGTTGGGCGATCTGAAACAAATGTTCTTCATCGCGGAAAACGACGCCGGAAATTTCCAGCTTACCTTTGCGCTCGACATAGGTCTGGTCGGGGCCGTTGACCATGATGTCGCTGATGTCAGCATCACCCAATAATTCTTCGAGCGGGCCAAAGCCGAGCAGTTCATCAACCAGCACTTTTTCCAGCGCAAATTGTTCGCGCCGGTTGAGCGTGATTTTGAGTTCGGCCAGCACTTCCAATATGATGGGCCGGAATTCTTCGGTTAGTTCATCCTTGGACAGCGATGCGGCGGCTTCGGGGTCAACGCGTTCGAGCAGGCGGGGGAGCACCTGTTCCTTAATCTTGTGGACGCTTTGTTCAAAACCGGCGGCTGGCTGCAAATCGCTATGGTCCGCAACCATGCGCGAGTTGAGGCGGCTCATGGCATCATCTGGCGGCGGAGCAGCGGTCAGATTCGGCATCGGCGGCGCATCACCGCCAGCAGACGGCAGCGCGCTGGGGTCAATCGACGGAAATTGCTTGCCGCCCTGCTCTTCGCGGGGCGCAGGCGCGCCGCCACCCTGCATCGGGCGGGCTACGCCAAAGGCGGGGCGGGCGGGCTGTGCCCCCGGACGACGACCAAAAGCGCTCATTTACTATATGCCTCCTAAGGCAAGATCCGAAAGGAGCATGCCCGAACTATGGTGACGCGATGACGGACAATTAAGGTGAAAGTTTTGACAAGCATTTAATGCGCCGCAGATTTTGCCCCGATTTGAATTTGGCGCGCCCTTGCCATGATTTGGCCGCGATGGCGGCGCATGGCGCCCGAAATCAGAGCGTCTCTCCCGATACGCCAATGCTGTGGGGCAAAAATGCCGGCTGCCAAAATACATCGTCGTGGCGTTATGTTCGCCATAATCGGCTTTGCGATGCTGAGCTGCGGTGATGCGATTATCAAGACGATGACGGGCGAATGGCCGATTCCAGCGGTCGCGGCGCTGCGTTTTGCGATCGCGGTGCCCTTTCTGACAGCGATTGTGGCTTATGCCGGGCCGGGGCAGCCGTTGCGTATCCCGCAGCTGACGGGGACATGGTGGCATGTGGCGCGCGGAGCGGCGATTGCCGCCGCTTCGGCGCTGTTTTTCTATAGCCTGACGTTGATGCCGCTTGCGGCGGCAACCTCGATCGCCTTTGCCCAGCCGGTGATTACTGCCATTTTGTCGGCCATTTTGCTGAAAGAACCGCTGCACCCGCGCGGCTGGCTGGCGGTTTTGTGCGGTATGGCAGGGGTTTTAATCGTCCTGCGTCCCAATTTGGCAGAATTGGGTGTTTTGGCGCTGGTGCCGCTGGCGGCGGCATTTTGTATGTCCTGCCTGTTCCTGCTCAACCGACACATGGCGGGGCGTGCGCCGTCTTCGGTGCTGCAATGGAGTTTAGCCTTATTTGCAACGCCGATATTGATCGGCGTTGCGCTGATCGGCCATTTCAGCGGCGCGCCAGGGCTGGTCATCGGCTGGCCCGATTGGACGATTATCGCGCGCTGCGCCTTTGCCGCTTTTACCGCGACAAGCTGTCACTGGCTGATTTTCATGGGTACAGCACGGGCCAGCGCGGCGGCAGTCGCACCCGCAACTTATGCGCAATTGCCAGTGGCGCTGGCGCTCGATGCGCTGTTGTTCGGCAATTACGCCGATGTGACCGCCTTGGCGGGCGGGGTGCTGATTATTGCGGCAGGCATATTGTTGCTCAGCGCGCCGGTGCGCGTCGCACGCGCCGTGGCTTGATGCCGGTTCCAAAGGCGCGCATCATGCGCCTCTACCGAACAAGGGGAGGGAGCTATGTTCTTCGCTGCCATGTTGATGTGGGCGCAGGCCAGCGCCGCTGCGCCCGCCACCGAGCTACCCGGCTGGATGGCGGGGTGCTGGATAACGCAAGAAGCCAGTGCCGACGCGGCCCGAACAGAGGAATGTTGGACATTGGCGCGGGGGCAGTTGATGCTCGGCAGTTCGCACACATTCGTGACGGGAACAACGCGCGCTTTTGAACATATGCGCATTGAACAGCGCGGCGCAGAACTGACCTTTGTTGCGCAGCCGGGCGGGGTGGCTCCGACGCGTTTTGCGCTGATCGATTCAGGGATGGAGGATGGTCGGCCGTGGCTGCTATTCGCCAACGCGGCGCATGATTACCCGCAACATGTGCGATACGCGCTAGCGGCGGATGGTGCGCTGGTCGGCGAAATTGCTATGGCCGATGGCAGCCGGGTCATGCGCTGGCGATATTATCGACCGTGATGGTGCGGGCATCGCCCGCGTCAAATTATCCGATATGTTCGGCGAGGATGGTCAGGCCACCCTCATTCACCTCGGCAAAGCCACCGGCAATGGCGATGCGTTCCATTTCCGCGCCAGCGCTTTTTTGAATCAGTAATTCACCGGCGCGCACGCTCGACATAAAGGGGGCATGCCCCTCGAGCACGCCGAAATCCCCCTCACTGCCCGGGACGCTGACCATATACACATCTTCGGAGCGGATCAGCGCCGCCGGGGTTACCAGTTCAAAGTGCAATGCCATTTTACTTCCCCAAATCCCCCTCCCTCAGCAGGAGGGGGGGAGCTATTTTACGCAGCTTCAGCAGCCAGTTTCTTGGCCTTTTCAACGGCTTCGTCGATACCGCCGACCATGTAAAATGCCTGTTCGGGCAAATGGTCATATTCGCCATCAACCACCGCCTTAAAGCTTTTCACCGTATCTTCGATCTGGACGAATTTGCCCGGAATGTTGGTGAAAACTTCGGCGACGTGGAACGGCTGTGACAGGAAGCGCTGGATTTTGCGCGCGCGGGCCACGGTCAATTTATCTTCTTCGCTCAATTCATCCATGCCCAAAATGGCGATGATGTCCTGCAGCGACTTATATTTTTGCAGTGTTTCCTGCACCCGGCGGGCGGTGTCATAATGTTCCTGGCCAACAATTGCCGGCGTCAACACGCGCGAGGTGGAATCGAGCGGGTCAACCGCCGGGTAGATCCCCAGTTCCGAAATCGCACGGTTCAGCGTGGTAGTCGCGTCCAAGTGGGCAAAGCTGGTCGCCGGTGCCGGATCGGTCAAATCGTCGGCGGGCACGTAAATCGCCTGCACAGAGGTGATCGACCCCTTGTTGGTGGACGTGATGCGTTCTTGCAGTGCGCCCATGTCTGTAGACAGCGTCGGCTGATAGCCCACAGCCGACGGGATGCGGCCCAACAATGCCGACACCTCGGAACCAGCCTGCGTGAAACGGAAGATATTATCGACAAAGAAGAGCACGTCCTGCCCCTCTTGATCGCGGAAATATTCGGCGATGGTGAGGCCGGACAAAGCGACGCGCGCGCGTGCGCCCGGCGGTTCGTTCATCTGGCCGAACACCAGCGCAACCTTTGAACCTTCTGACGTTGGGTTGCCATCGGCATCCTTGGCGATAACACCGGCGTCGAGGAATTCATGATAAAGGTCATTACCCTCACGCGTGCGTTCGCCGACGCCCGCAAAGACCGACGTGCCGCCATGCCCCTTGGCAATATTGTTGATAAGTTCCTGAATAAGAACCGTTTTGCCGACGCCAGCGCCGCCGAACAGGCCGATCTTGCCGCCCTTTGCATAAGGCGCGATGAGGTCGATGACCTTGATGCCGGTGGCGAGAATGCTGGTTTCGGTCGATTGGTCGACAAACAACGGCGCTTCGGCGTGGATCGGCGCGGTGGTTGCGGCATTGACCGGACCACGTTCGTCAATGGGTTCGCCAATGACGTTCAGAATACGGCCAAGTGTTTCCGGGCCAACGGGCACGCGGATCTGGCTGCCGGTATCGCGTACGGGCTGGCCACGCGTCAGCCCATCGGTCGAATCCATGGCGATGGTACGGACGACATTTTCACCCAAATGCTGCGCGACTTCGAGGATGAGGCGGTTGCCGCCATTGTCGGTTTCCAGCGCCGACAAAATCTTGGGCACATCCTTGTCGAAGACAACGTCAACTACCGCGCCAATGACCTGTGCGATGCGGCCGGTTGCGCCAGTCATGGCAGCAGGCTTTTTGGGTGCGGCGGCTTTTTTAGGAGCGGCTGCTTTGGCTTCAGTCTTTTTGGGGGCGGTAGCCATATTACTATCCTTGCCTATCTTTCAGTTTACAGCGCTTCCGCGCCAGCGTTTTCTTGTTGCTAAAGCGCTTCCGCGCCAGCAATGATTTCAACTAGTTCGGTGGTAATCGCGGCCTGACGGCTGCGGTTATATTGGATGGTCAGCTTGTTGATCAGGTCGCCCGCATTGCGCGTTGCATTGTCCATCGCGGTCATCGACGCGCCTTGTTCGGACGCGGCGTTTTCCAGCAATCCCTTGAAAATTTGCACCGTCACATTGCGCGGTAGCAAATCAGCCAAAATGGCTTCTTCATCGGGTTCATATTCGGTCGCGGCACCCGTGCTGACGGGTGTGTCGGTTCCGATGGCAACCGGAATAATCTGTTGTCCGGTTGCTTCCTGCAGCAAGGCCGAACGGAATTTGGAAAAGAACAGGTGCGCGACATCAAATTCGCCCGCCTGATACATGTCGAGCAATTGCTGCGCGATTTCCTCCGCATTGGCAAAGGCCAGTTCGCGATAACCGGTGGTGTCATATTGGGCGGTGGTCATCTTGGGGAACAGCCGGTTGATGACCGGGCGGCCCTTGCGCCCCACCAGAAAGAATTTGACC
>CAUJJQ010000189.1 GCA_963205285.1 Pseudomonadota bacterium
ATCCGCATCCCCGCTTCGCCATAACGCGGCCCTGCTGCACTGCCGACGGGCAGCGCCGCGTTAAGCGTCGCCAGATCGTCGGCGGACAATTTCACCGATGCTGCCGCTGCGCTATCCTCCATCGTCACCCGCCGCTTGCTGCCGGGGATGGGGACAATGTCATCCCCCTGCGCCAGCAACCATGCCAGTGCCACCTGCGCCGGGCTGATGCCATGGGCCGCCGCAATCGCCTTGACGCTGGCGATGCTTGCCAAATTGGCGGCAAAATTATCCCCCGACCAGCGTGGGTCGCGCCGCCGCCAATCATCGGCTGGGAGGTCATCCAAGCTGGCAAAATCACCGGTCAGGAAGCCGCGCCCAAGCGGCGAATAGGGAACAAAGCCGATGCCCAATTCACGACAGGTCGACAAAATATCCCCCTCCACATCGCGTTCCCACAAGGAATATTCGCTTTGTAGGGCGGCAATCGGGTGGACGGCTGCTGCTGCACGCAGCCGTGCAGGGGCAGCTTCGGACAGGCCGATATGCTTGATTTTTCCTTCTTGCACCAATTCAGCGAGTGCGCCGATCGTATCTTCAATCGGTGTTCTGGGGTCGGGGCGGTGCTGGTAAAACAGGTCGATACAATCGATGCCCAGCCGCTTCAGCGACCCTTCGACCGCGCGGCGGGCGTTGGCACGCCCACCGTCGATGCCGACAATATTATTGCCGTCGAACACCATCCCAAATTTTGTGGCGATGATTAGGCCATCGCGCTTACCCTTTATCGCGCGGGCCAGCAGTTCTTCGTTACTGAACGGGCCATATATCTCGGCGGTGTCAAAAAAATTGATGCCGATGTCGATGGCGCGGTGAATGGTGGCAATCGATTCACTTTCATCGGCGCGCGCGCCATAAGTGATATTGCCGTCGGCGACCATCGGCATACAGCCGATACCAATCGCGCTGACGACCAGACCATCGCCCAATTTGCGTTGTTGCATCATCCCTCTCCCTCGATCAAATCCCCGCCGCCCAACCGGTCGGCGCTGGCGGTCACCGCCACATCCATAGTGACATTGCCCAAAGTGCGCATCAGGTCGGGCAATTGTTCGACCGCGATCAGGAGCGCCAACGGTTCGATGGGCACGCCCATGCCGATGGCAATCGGTCCGCAGGCCGAAATAAAGCTGATGGATCCGGGCAGACTGACCGAACCCAGCGTCGTGGTGGCGGCAATGGCAACGCCAATCGCCAGCGTCACCGGCGTCACCGGCGTATGCGTCAAATAGGCGGCATAGATGCAGACCGCAAGGTTCATTGCAGGGCCGGTCGCCCGGAACAGCGCGACGGCGAGCGGTAAGGTGACGTCCGCATTATGTGCGCGCACCCCCAGCGCAGACGCGCTGCGCAACATGGCGGGGAGCGACGCGAGCGAACTTTGCGTCGATAGCGCAACCGCTTGGGGCGGCAAAATCGCCTTGGTAAAGCGGCCAAGCGGCAGGCCGCCGACCAGCATGGCAATTGGGTAAGCGGCAAGGAATACGACCCCGCCCACCGCCGAAACGATGAGCACATAATGGAGGAAGATGCCAATCGCCTCCACCCCCACATGGGCGGCAACGACAAAGGCGAGCGCGGCCACCCCAATCGGCGCCAGCGCCAAAACCCAGCCGATAACGGTGAGCATCGCACTACCCACCGCGTCGAATATCTGGGCGATAAGGTCGCGGCGCGCAGGTTCGAGCCGCGCGACGGCGAGCGCGAATATCGCGGTAAAAATCAGCAGCGGCAAAATGGCGTCACTCGCTGCCGCTTGCACCGGATTGGTCGGGATAATGCCGATCAGAAAATCGCTCATCGTCGGGACGGTGCCGATATTGGCATTGGTGCCCAAAGATGCGGTCAGCGTGCGCGCTGCCTCCGCCGAAATGGGAAAGGTATTGAGCAGCGCAGGGGTGACAAAGGCGGCCATGGTTGCCCCGCCCCACAGGATGATCAGGAACAGGCCGATCGACCAGCCGGTCAGCCGCCCGGCACGCGCGGCGCGCACCGCGCTCAATATGCCGGTAAACAGCAGCGCGACGACCAGCGGTATGATCGTCATCTGCAAGGCGCGCAGCCATAATTGACCGATGGGGGCAACCGCGTCGGCAACGCCGATAACGCGACTTGGCGCGATACGCGCGAAAATCGCCCCAATTATCAGCCCGCCGATCAACGCCGACAATATACGCCAAGGGGAAATGCGTGGCCCGCCGGCAATATTGTCGCTCATCGAGGGATATTCTGCCGTTTGCCGCCCCAAAGCACAAGTAAAACCACGAACATAGCTTGCCAAGTCGCGCCCATATTGGCACCGATAATGTCGAGAGAGTGGGAGTGGACTATGCATCTGGAACGCGGGAATGTTTTTGGCACGGCGCTCAGATATTGGGCGGCGCGACAGGCGGGTGTCACCGCAACGACATTTGAGGGGCGCAGCACCAGCTACGCCCAATTTGATGCAGCGGTCGATCAGGTCGCGCACGCGCTGGTGGCGGAGGGGCTGCACAAGGGAGACCGTGTCGCCTACCTCGGCAAAAACAGCGATCTCGTCGCACAAATGACCTATGGCTGCGCGCGTGCGGGCATCATCATCGTGCCGATAATCTGGCGGCTGGCGGGGGAGGAAATCGCCTATATTTTGGGCGATAGCGGTGCAAAATTGCTGTTCGTGGGTGATGGGCTCGCCGCATCTGCCAAGGCTGCCATGGCGGCCAACGGCATGGATTTGCCGGTCATCGCGATGGACGCAGCGGACAAAGACCCATCGTGGCGCGATTATGCCGATTGGCGCGATGCGGCGGATAGCGCGCCCTATCCCAGCGATGTCACACGCGATGATATTGTCGTCCAGCTCTATACGTCGGGAACGACCGGCAAGCCCAAGGGCGCGATGATGACGCATGGCAATGGCACGGGTCTGCGCCCCTTGCTCGACGCGTCAGGCATTGAATGGCTGCAAAGCGAGCCGGGCGATACCAATTTGAACGCCATGCCCTATGCGCATATCGCCGGGGTCGGGACGGTGCTGGGGACGATTTTTGTTGGCCAGCACCTCGTCATCACGCGCGAATTTGACCCCGGTCTGACATTGTCGATTATCGAGCAATATCGACTGAAACGCATGTTCCTTGTCCCCGCCGCGCTCAAGATATTGATTGAACATCCCAATGCGGTGAGCACCGATTTCTCCTCCCTCGTCACATTTTCATATGGTGCCAGCCCGATCCCGCTCGACCTGTTGCGCGCGGGGGTTGCGATGCTCGGCTGTGATTTTGTCCAAATGTATGGGCTCACTGAAACATGGGGGACGGTGGTGTCGTTGCCGCCGGAGGATCATCGCCCTGAACGTGCGGACAAGATGCGCTCGGCGGGAAAGGCGCTGCCGGGGGTGGAACTTGCGATATTGGATGATGGGGACCGCCACCTGCCAACGGGCGAAGTGGGCGAAGTGGCGATCCGTTCGCCCAGCGTCATGGCCGGATATTGGCAGCGGGACGATGAAACGCGCAAGGCACTGAGCGATGAGGGCTGGTTTCGCACCGGCGATGCCGGATATCTGGATGCAGAGGGATATTTATTCATTCAGGATCGCATCAAGGACATGATCATTACCGGCGCAGAAAATGTCTATCCGGCGGAGGTGGAGAGCAGCCTTTACGCGCATGACGACATTGCCGATGTCGCGGTGATCGGCGTGCCGCACGACAAATGGGGTGAAACGGTCAAGGCCATCGTCGTGCTGCGCCCCGGTGCCACGTCAGATGCGGATGCGATTATCACCTGGGCGCGCGGGCGGATGGCGACATATAAATGCCCGACCAGTATCGATTTTGTCGATGCCTTGCCACGCAACCCGTCAGGCAAGATATTGCGGCGGCAATTGCGCGAACCATTTTGGGCGGGGCGCGAACGGCGCGTAAATTAGAGTGATTTCGAGTGAAATGGAGCATTTCACGGCCCGGAAATCACGGAAAACAAGGACAACTAGAGCCTGTTTCGATTCAATCTAATCGAAACAGGCTCTAGTCTGTGTAGACGCGTGCCACGGCCTTGCGTGGGTCGGTCACGCGAAAGAGCATGACCCACAGCGCCACGGCGGTGAGCAGCGCGGCACAGCCCAGCATCGCGCCCGCGCCCGCCCAGCCGAGCAACAGGCCGCCCAAAATCGGCGCGGTGCCCGACAGCCCGCCCTCTACCATGGTGGAGAGCGCAATGCGCATCGGCACATCTTCGCGTGCACCAAATTCGAGCACCATCGTCTGCGTGCTCATCGAATAGCCGGCGCTCGACGCGCCAAAGGTGGCAAAGGCGGCAATCATCGCTGCCGCGCTGCCGTGCAGGGCCAACGCCGCCAACCCGACGAGCATCAATGCCAGCGCCAGCACGCTGGTCAATTTATAACCGTGGCGGTCGCCGACATAGCCCCAGACCGGGTTAGATAGCGTGTCCGCACCCAGATAGGCGAGGCTGAGCAGGCCGATGGTGCGTCCATCTAACCCCATGTTTTGCGCGGCAATCAAAATGTAAAAGGGGGCCGCTATCCGCCCCGCCATCGCAAAACCTTGTGCCCAAACGAAATGACGATAGGGCGCATCGTTCAACAAAATGGGGATATCACGCATGCGCGAACGCACGTCGCTGCGCGGGCGAACGATGGGCGATACAGGTTCCTTCACCCCGAATTTCAGCGCCAACAGGCCAAGGCTGGCCAAGACAAAGGCCAGCGCGAATGTGGTGGCAAAGCCGTTGCCCAGTATATTTTCCCCAATCAGCCAGCGCCCCGCCGCATAGGAAAGTATCGCCGCGATCCCCCCGCCCAGCAAATTGCGCCACCCCTGCAATCGTCCGCGCCGGTCAATGGGGATGAGCTTGCCGATCAACATTTGAAAGGCGACGCGCTGCATGCCGTTCGACAGGCCGAGCAGCAGCAAAAATGCCAGTGCCAACGCAACGCACAGCCAGCCGTCGGTAAACCATGCGCTGAGCGCGAGGCCGAGGATGGCGAGCCGCATGATCGTGCCGTAACGCAGTGCGGCGGGCAAAATCTGGTGCCGATGTTCGAGCGCGGCGGCGCTCGCCAGCGGGGTCACCAAAATCCCCAGTTGCAACAATGCCTGACCCAGACCGACGATAAAATGGCTGCCCGAAATCAGCAACAACCATGCGGGCAGCAGGGTCGGCGCATAGATGACGCGAAACCCGGTCATGCCCAGCATGCCGTGGGTGAAATTGGCGATCATGTTACGGCGTAGATGCTGTTCCACCGCCCCCGCAAAGGCGGCTTCGCGTGCCGCTAAATCGCCGATTTCGCTCAATAGCCGCCCAGTCGGGCGAAACGATCCCGCAAAAAGCTGCTATTGCCCCATGCCGCTTCCAGCGGGCGCGCGCGTTTCAGGTAAAAGCCGGCGTCAAATTCGTCGGTCATGCCGATGCCGCCGTGCAATTGCACCATTTCGCGGCTCATCCGGTGCAGACTGTCGTTGGCACGCGCCTTGGCGATGGCGGCAATTTGCCCCAAATCCCCATTGTCGCCCATCGAATCGAGCGCACCCAGCCCCGCCTCCACCGCCGAACGGGTGAGTTCGATGTCGCCAAACAAATCGGCCATGCGGTGCTGCAACGCCTGAAAAGAGGCAAGGATGCGGTCAAACTGGACCCGCTGTTTCAGATATTCGAGTGTCTGATCAAATGCTTGCTGGCTCATCCCCAGCATTTCCGCTGCGGTGAGGATGCGGGCATGGTCAAGCACACGGTCGAGCAGGCCGTCGCCGCCACCTGTCAATTTATCCGCAGCCGCGCCATCGAAACGCACTTCGGCATGGCTGCGGTGATCGACCATCTGGCGGCGTGATTTGGTAACGCCTGCGCCATCCTCGACCAGATAGAGGCCATCTGTCGCCGCGACCACGAACAGGCCAGCGCTGTCCCCCTCTGCAACAAATGCCTTGGTGCCGTTAATTTTGCCGTCGGCAACTTTACTCGTGATGGTGGCGGGGTCGTGGCGCGGCCCTTCATCAACGGCAATTGTCGCCACCAATTCGCCCGACGCAATGGCGGGCAGATATTTGGCCTTTTGTTCGTCGGTGCCGCCCAGCGCAATGGCGCGCGCGGCGATGGCACAAGCGACCAGTGGGCTGGCGGTCAGCGTTTTGGCGCATTCCTCCACCACCAGACCCAGGCTCATCCAGCCGAAATCGCTGCCGCCATGCGCCTCTGCAACGGTGATGCCGGTCCAGCCCATGGCGGCCATTTCGCCATATACGGCGCTGTCATATCCCGCCACTGTGTCGGCATCGCGCTGTTTGCGCCATGCGCCAACGGGACTTTCGCCGCGCACCCAATTCTGCGCCATATCGCGCAGCATTTCCTGTTCTTCGCTCAGCTTTGCCATATGTCGTCCCCCTTAGCCCATGTCGGGCATGCCAAGGATCCGCTTGGCAACGATGTTGGTCTGAATTTCGGTTGATCCGCCGTAAATGGTGGTCGCTTTGCCGAACAGCCAGACGCGCACCGCCTCTATCTGTTCGTTGGTAAAGCCTTCGCCTTCCCAGCCCAGCCCCTGCATACCCAAAATATCAATCAGCAATTCGCTGCGTTCCTGCATCAGCTTGGTGCCATTTATTTTGAGGATGGAGGAAGCGACCGAAACCCCGCCTTCCTGTGCAACGCGCATCGCGGTAGCGGCAAAGGCGCGGCCATCCATTTCCAGCTTGGCAATCCGCGCGCGCAATTCACCATCGGTGATGCGTCCTTCGGCGTCGGTGCCGACGCACGCCTTGGCCAGTTCGGACAGCGACACCCCGCCGCCCATGCGTCCGCCCGAAATATTGGTCCGCTCATGCTGCAACAGCCGCTTGCCAATCGTCCAGCCCTGTCCTTCATCCCCGACGCGATTGGTCTTGGGCACCGCGACATTTGTGAAAAAAGTCTCGCAAAATGGGGACAGGCCCGAAATCATCTTGATCGGCTTTACCTCCACCCCCGGTGCATCCATGTCGATGAGGAGGAAGCTGATGCCGCCTTGTTTCTTGCTCTTGTCGGTGCGCACCAGTGCGAAACATTTGTCCGCCCACTGCCCGCCGCTGGTCCATGTTTTCTGGCCGTTGACGATATAATGGTCGCCCTTATCCTCCGCAAAACATTGCAAATTGGCGAGGTCGCTGCCGGCATTGGGTTCGGAATATCCCTGGCACCAGCGTACCTCTGCGCGGCAGATGCGGGGGATATGCTCCATCTTTTGTTCTTCGCTACCAAATTCGAGCAAGGTTGGACCGAACATCATCACGCCCATGCCACCGATGGGGTTGGATGCACCCGCGCGCGCCAGTTCCTGTTGCAGCACGCGCGCTTCGGCATCGGATAGGCCGCCGCCGCCATAACGCTGCGGCCAGGTTGGTGTGCCCCAACCCTTTTCCCCCATGGCGATGCGCCACGCCTCCTTATCCGCGCTCTTGTCGCTTGGCCCTTCGAGCGCGGAGCGCGACATATCAACACCCTTTAACGCGGGTGGGAAATGCGCGGCGATCCAGTCGCGCGCCTCGATACGAAAGGCGTCGAGCGCCTCCGCACTAGGGGATGGTTCGGCCAGACTCGCCATGCTCATGCTCCTGTCACAGGGTCAAAATCCAAGCCGCAGATGCACCACAGGTTGACGTGAACGTCAACCATAACTTATTTTCGAAAAGCTAAAGTCATGGCGCATGCTTTTTGCGCGGTGCAAATCAGGGGGTGATGGGTGCAGACCTTGGTAGTGACCGATTTGGGCGAAGATTTTTCCGACTGTGCGCTGGCCGACCGCCCGATGCCCGAACCGGCGGCGGGTGAATTGCGCATCCGCATCATCGCGGCCGCGCTCAACTTCCCCGATTTGCTGATGACGCGCGGCGCATATCAATTCCGACCGACCCTGCCTTTCACCCCCGGCATGGAATGTGCGGGCATTGTTGATGCGCTCGGGGCAGGCGTCGATGCCGCATGGCTGGGGCGCGAAGTCATCGCCGGGATGCGCCATGGCGCTATGGCGCAATATG
>CAUJJQ010000190.1 GCA_963205285.1 Pseudomonadota bacterium
CGCTACCCCCGCGCCCTTTCATGGTGGCGGATGACTTCATCGATGATAAAGCGCAGGAATTTTTCGGTGAAGTCGGGGTCAAGGTCGGCTTCGGCAGCGAGGCGGCGTAGCCGTTCAATCTGCAATGCTTCGCGCGCGGGGTCAGCTGGCGGTAACGCAATTTCCGCCTTTAACCGACCGACCGCCTGCGTAATCTTGAACCGTTCGGCAAGCATCGCGACCAGTGCGCCATCAATATTATCGATGCTGCGCCGGTAATTTTGCAGCAGATCCTCTCCCTCCATGCTTCCCCCTTGTATCACGCGCTGATTTCGTTGCTGCTTGGCGTGGATGTGTCCACCGTGCAACCGCATTTTCATTGGCATTGCGCACAAAGTCGGGCAAGGGGCGGCTGTTATGACTGCTGAAATCATTCCGCATCCGTCCAGTCCCGCGGCGCCATCACTCGACGCGCTTATGGCGCTTGTCGCCGATGATATGCACGCTGTTAACGCGGTTATATTGGATCGGATGCAGTCGCGCATCCCGCTTATTCCCGAACTTGCGGGGCATTTAATTGCCGGTGGCGGTAAACGCATGCGCCCGATGTTGGCGCTCGCCTGCGCGCGGATGCTCGATTATCCGGGATCGCGCCAGCACCTCCTTTCGGCGGCGGTGGAGTTTATCCATACCGCCACTTTGCTCCACGACGATGTCGTCGATGGGTCGGATTTGCGGCGCGGTCGCCCGACTGCCAATATGGTCTGGAATAACAGCGCCGCCGTTCTGGTCGGTGATTTCCTGTTCAGCCGCGCCTTTGAATTGATGGTGGAGGATGGCAGCCTCAAAGTATTGCGCATTCTATCGCACGCTAGCGCAGTGATTGCGGAGGGTGAAGTCCATCAACTGTCCGCCCAGCGCAAAGTTACGACCGACGAAACCCAATATCTCGACATCATTGACGCCAAAACGGCGGCGCTTTTTGCGGCATCCTGTCGTATAGCGGCGGTCATTGCCGAACGCGACGAACGCACCGAAAATGCGCTTGATACCTATGGCCGCAACCTTGGTATCGCTTTTCAATTGGTCGATGATGCGATTGATTATGCCAGCGATGCCGACACGATGGGCAAGGGTGTGGGCGATGATTTCCGCGATGGCAAGGTGACACTGCCGGTCATCCTGGCCTTTGCACGCGGCGATGCGGAGGAACGCGCATTCTGGCAGGCGGCAATGTCGGGCAGCCGGATTTCGGATGATGATCTGGCGCATGCAAAGCTTTTGCTCGATCGGCACGATGCAATCGCCGATACGATGGAGCGCGCGCGGCTATATGCGCGACGCGCGATTGATGCGCTGGGCGCTTTTCCGGTCAGCGCGGCGCGTGATGCCTTGGTGGAGGCGGCGCAATTTGCGGTTGCCCGCGCTTATTAAACCATCAGTTCAACACGGTGCGCACAGTGCATCATTTTGTTCGATCTGGATGGTGACATGCGCGATGCGGTGGTGCTGGCGCAAAGTTTCGGTCAGTTGATGCAAAAATCCGTCGCCGGGGTGGCCACCGGGCATGATGAGATGCGCCGATAGCGCGATTTCGGTGGTGCTCATCGGCCAGATATGAAGGTCGTGGACGCGCGCCACCCCCGGCTGCTGGCCCAGCAAATTTTCCACCGCATCGATCTGAACCCCGTCGGGCACGGCACCCAGCGCCATCGACACGCTCTGCACCAATAATCCCCAGCTTTGCCAAAATATCAGCGCCGCGATGCCAAGGCTGATGATGGGGTCGATGAGGATTAGGCCAGACCATAGGACCAGTGCGCCCGCCACCACCACGGCGGCGGAAACAGCGGCGTCAGACGCCATATGCAAATATGCGCCGCGAATATTTATGTCGTCCTTGCCGCCCTTGGCGAACAACATGGCCGTGCCAAGGTTGATGACGATGCCGACTGCCGCCACCAGCATCATCGTGCCGCCCGCAACGGGTGTGGGGGCAAACAGGCGCTGCACCGCCTCCAACGCTATCGCGCCGACCGCCACCAGCAACAGGAGCGCATTGGCCAACGCTGCCAATATGGAGGAGGATCGATAGCCCCAGGTGAAGCGCTTATTGCTTGGCCGCCTTGCCAGCGTTGCGCCGCCCCATGCTACCGCCAGCCCCAATACATCGGACAAATTATGTCCGGCGTCGGAGAGGAGGGCCATCGAGTTGCTGTAAAAACCAAATCCCGCCTCTATGGCCACGAAGATGAGGTTGAGCGTGATGCCGATGGCAAAGGCGCGGCCAAAATCCGCAGGCGCGTGGTAGCCATGGTGCGCGTGCCCGCCGTTGCTATGATCATGCTGATGCGCGTGGCCGTGCCCCATGGCCGGGTCATAACCAGCAAGAAGGTGATATACTAGCCCATGCGCAACCTTTGATGCACGATGACTTTAACCGCGCGCAATTAGTCTTTAGGGCCGGGGTCAGGACCCATTAAGCACGCGCCCGAGGTTCGAGGCAATTTTGTTCGTGGCAAGAAAGGAAGGCGCAGGAATATGATAATATTTTCAGACTATCTGACGCAGCCACGGGCAAAATGGCCCGAACCCCCCAAGGCCCATGAAAGCGCGGGCGATGAAATGGCTTTGTCTGCGCGTCCGTGCGGACTAGCAGC
>CAUJJQ010000191.1 GCA_963205285.1 Pseudomonadota bacterium
GGGCAGGACATGGCTGGTCGCCAGATCGAAATTATCGTCCGGCCCATAAAGGTTGGTCGGCTGCGCGGCGATGAAATTGCAGCCATATTGGCGGCGATAGGCTTGGCACAATTTAATCCCGGCGATTTTGGCTACCGCATACCAGATGTTGGTCTCTTCGAGCGGGCCGGAAAGCAACGCATCCTCCACTATCGGTTGCGCGGCAAGCTTTGGGTAGATGCAGGACGAGCCGAGGAAGATAAGTTTTTCAACGCTATGGCGGTGTGCGGCCTCTATCACCGCCAATTCGATAAGCAGATTGTCGCGTAAAAAATCGACCGGCATGCTGTTGTTGGCGTGGATACCGCCGACCTTTGCCGCCGCCAGAAAGACGATGTCGGGTCGGTTGGCGGCAAACCATGCATCGACCGCCGCCTTGTCAGTAAGGTCAAGTTCGCCGCGCGGGGCGGTGAGGATGGTCGCATCCTCCCGCACCAGGCGGCGCGTGATGGCGCGCCCGACCATGCCGCCATGACCGGCAACGAAAATGCGTTTGTTCGCCAGACCCGTCATCGCGTTCGCTGCCCTCAGCCGAGCGATTTGCGAAGCAGCGCAAGGTCGGCTGCGACCATCTCGCGCGCCAGTTCGCGCACGCTGGTTTCATGGTGCCAGCCCAATTTCTGCTGCGCCTTTTTGGGGTCACCCAACAGCAATTCCACCTCGGTCGGTCGGAAATAACGCGGATCAACTTCGACCAGAACACGGCCCGTTTTGGTGCACAAGCCTTTTTCAGCGACGCCGTCGCCCTGCCAGTTCAGCGCAATGCCGACATCTTCAAATGACCAATTGACGAAATCGCGCACCGTCGTTGTTTCGCCGGTCGCCAGCACATAATCGTCGGGTTCATCCTGTTGCATCATCATCCACATGCCGCGCACATATTCAGCCGCATGGCCCCAATCGCGCTTGGCATCAAGATTGCCGAGATATAGTTTTTCCTGCTGACCAAGGCTGATCGCCGCTGCGGCACGAGTTATTTTGCGGGTGACAAAGGTTTCGCCGCGCAGGGGGCTTTCATGGTTGAACAAAATGCCGTTCGACGCATGGATGCCATATGCTTCGCGGTAGTTGACGACGATCCAATATGCGTAAAGCTTTGCCACGGCATAGGGTGAGCGCGGGTAAAATGGCGTCGTTTCGCGCTGCGGCACCTCTTGCACCAGGCCGTAAAGTTCCGAAGTGGACGCCTGATAGAAACGGGTCTTCTTTTCCAGCTTCAGGATGCGGATCGCTTCGAGCAGGCGCAGCGTGCCAATGGCGTCGGCATTGGCAGTATATTCGGGCGCTTCAAAGCTGACCTGCACATGGCTCTGCGCGGCAAGGTTATAGATTTCGTCGGGCTGCGTCTCCTGAATGATGCGGATCAGATTGGTGCTGTCCGTCAGGTCGCCATGGTGCAAGAAAAAGCGCGCATCGTCGATATGCGGGTCTTGATAAATATCCTCTATCCGCCCCGTGTTGAAGGAGGAGGAGCGACGCTTAAGCCCATGCACAATATAATTTTTTTCGAGCAACAACCGCGCGAGATATGCACCATCCTGTCCGGTAATGCCGGTAACGAGCGCAACTTTTTGCTGACTTTTCATCATCTTCCCATTTTTGATTGAGAGAGGGGGTTGGCGCGGCCTTAACCGCTTGGGCCATGGGCGTCCAGCCACCAAAAGCCCTTATCAGCTTGTGGGCTCGCGCGTGCGCGGCCCTTCAAATCAAAAATGCCGTGCAGCGACCGATTTTGCCCAGTCACGCACATAGCCAAAGGGGTTGGACGATTGGCGGGGTGCGCTGCCCATCCAATGGCCGACCGGAATTGTAAAGCCGGTTTTGGGACGGTGGGTAATTGCCGTCGGCAGTGGCGGGTTGGCCATTTGCGCCAAAATCGCCTTGCCGCGTACCCGGCCGGCAATGATCAGCGGTGTCACGGTGCGCAGCAATTCGACATCGACCAGCGGTACACGCACCTCAACACTATGGGCCATGCTCGCCCAGTCGGTGTCGCGCAGCAATTGGTTGCGCATATAAAGGCTCGCCTCCAGCGTCGCGATGCGGACAAAATCGCTGCGCGCACGCGGGTCCAACTGTGCTTCGATATGGGGGAGGAGGTTGAGCGCGCTGAGGCCCGCAGCCGCGCGTTCTTCGCCCATCAGCGCGGGCAATTCCCATGGCATATAAAGGCCGCGCCGGACAAACCAACTGCCCGCCATTGTCCCGCTATATTCGAGCAGCGCCAGCGCCTTGGGCGGGATGCCGATGCGGCCCATGCCTGCGCCGCGCGCTGCGCGCGCCATGACACTGCCGATGCCGATGCGGTGGATCGGCCCTAATTGCCGCTGCCAGCGCGGAATATCGACAAAACTGGGGTAGCCACCGAAAAATTCATCGCCGCCCAGCCCTGACAATGCGCCCTTGAACCCGCATTCGCGCGCAAATTTGGTGATAAACCAGCTATTTGGCCCATCGATGCTCGGCTGGTCCATCGCAGTGAGCATGGCGCCCGATTGTGCTGCAAAATCTGCTGCGCCGACCATGCCGACGCGGTGTGGCACGCCATAGGTGGCGGCACACATCGACGCGAGCGGTGCCTCATCCTCCGCCTGTCCCGCAAATTCTGCAAAACCGAGCGTCAGCGCAGTCAAGCCGGGGGACCGACATTCGCTGGCAAGCCCCAATATTGTGCCTGAATCCACACCCGCCGACAGGAAAACGCCGATCGGCACGTCGGACACCAGATGGTGGGCAATGCTGTCACGCAATGCTGCCCGCACCCTTTCACACACTTCGCCGCTCGAAAGATGCGCAAAGTCGGGGGCTTGCTGTTCTGCATCGGCGAGTAGCGCGCCGATTTGCAGAAAGGCTGTGGGGCCAGTCGCGCCGTCGCGCGTCACATGCAGGACATGACCGGCGGGCAATGCCCTTATGTCGCGGATGCTGGTAAAGGGTTCGGGCACCGAGCCAAGCAGATAAAAGCCCGCTTCGCCTGCAGGATCGGTTTCGCGCGAAATCGCGGACGATTGCAGCAAGGCCTGTACCGAAGATGCAAAGCGGATCGTCTGCCCATCATCGGCGTAATAGAGCGGCTTTATACCATAAGGGCCGCGCACCAGCGTCAGTCGCGCGATATTGGCATCCCACAGTCCCAGCGCAAACATCCCGCGCAGCCTGGTGAAAACCCCATCGCCCCATTGCGCATGGCCGCGCAATATGACTTCCGTATCGCTTTGGGTGCGGAAAATATGGCCCAATGCCTGTAATTCGCCGCGCAGCGCGCGATAATTATATATTTCCCCATTAAAGATGATGGTGCGGCCATTGCCATCGTGCATCGGTTGCAAACCATCATCGCTGAGGTCGATGAACGCCAACCGACGATGACCAAAGCCGATGCGGCCATCATCCGCTATCCAATTGGCAAAGCCATCGGGCCCGCGCGCCGCCATCGCATCACGGATGCGCGTCAATTCCCCTGCATCGACCGGCGCGGCCGCATTATGATAGGGGAAGATACCGACGATGCCGCACATGTGGCGCGCGGCTTGTGCGTGAATTGGCGGCGCGTCAAGTTAAACCGAAGACCGATATGTCGGGAAAATTTACTTGGCGCCGCGCCGGTGTAGTGCGGTGGTAATCGTCCGCGCGGTAATCAGCGCATCGAGCCAAAGCGAGCAATATTTAACATAATAAAAATCATAGGATAATTTGACCCGTGTATCGTCAATGCCTGCAACATGGCCCTGATTAACCTGCGCCCAGCCGGTGATCCCCGGCTTTATCGCATGTCGGTAATGATAAAAGGGCAACTCTTGTTCGTACCACAGGGTCAGCGCGACCGCCTCTGGCCGGGGGCCAATCAAGCTCATTTCCCCGCGCAAAACGTTGATCAGTTGCGGCAGTTCATCGATGCGTGTCTTGCGCATAAACCTGCCGACGCGCGTGATGCGCGGGTCTTCATCCTGCGTGATGGCGGCATCGCGCGCTTTGTCGGGCCCTGCGGCAGCCGGATCATCGGGCAGGCGCATGGTACGAAATTTAATCATCGTAAAACTGCGCGCGCGATGGCCGGTGCGCGGCTGACGGAACAGCGCACCACCCGGCGTTTCGACCATGATGGCGACGGCCGCAATCAGCATCAGCGGCAGGGTGACCAGCAGCAAAATTGCTGCAGCGGCAAAATCGATAATCTGTTTGACGCGCAGGTAAAATTGATTGGGGTTGAGCGTGCCGAAACTATTGTCCGAAATGCTGGTGACATCGACAGTGCCGCTAAATTGTTCGGCCAGATGCCGCCAGTGATAAACTGGTACCCCGGCGAGCAGGCTGCGCATCATTGCCTGATCCCAACCGGGCTGGTGGCGCGCGTCCAAATCGGCGATCACGCCATCCACCTCCAAAATCGGGTCGGCGGGGGATTTTAGGCGCGTCAGCATGAGTTTGTCGGCAGGTGGCAGGCGGTTCACCCCGCCGCCCGGAATAACCGCAAAGCGCAGCCGCCGGCGGCGCGACATGGCCCGTTCGGTCAGCACGAAAAAGGCGAGCGACAGCGCAAAATGGGTGAACATCTGTATGCGGCTGTAATCGATGCGCGCAAAGACGGGCACGATGGCGGCGATGACAAAGGCGATGGTGATGGTCGGCACCGAATATGTCGTCGTCGTCGCACCGCGAAAGGGCGTCATCGAACGCGCGGCATAATAGCCGGTGAGCAGCGCCGCCGCGCCGAGCAGTCCACTGTAAAGGATGCGTGGATCGCTTATCGGCACGCCGTCATAGATTGCACGCAACGCCATCGGCGAAAAAATGCACAGGAGCAGCCCTACACCCACCTGAAAACGGATGCGTTCAACCAGAAGACGCGGTTGACGCACCGCATCGGGGCTGAGGTTATCGGCCTTTACCGGCACAATGCCAAAGCCGCCATCGCCGGGGATGGCATTCGCCATGTCAGTTGCGGAGGGGGCGGGCGGTTTGTTGGCCAAAACTGCGCTCTAATGCTTGCGGGTCAGGTTGCGCATCGCCGCCTCCAACCCGTCGAGGGTTAGTGCATACATGCGATCATTCATCGCCTGACGGATGATTTTGGTCGACTGCGAATATCCCCAATGCTGTTCGGGCACCGGGTTGATCCACGCTGCGGCGGGGTAGGTGTTGGTCAAACGCTGCATCCAGACCAGCCCCGCCTCTTCATTGAAATGTTCGACGCTGCCGCCCGGATGCGTGATCTCATAGGGGCTCATCGCCGCATCACCGACAAAAATCAGCTTATAGTCGTGGCCATATTTGTGCAATATGTCCCACATCGGCGTGCGCTCCGAAAATCGGCGGCGATTGTCCTTCCATACCCCTTCATAGGGGCAATTGTGGAAATAGAAAAATTCGAGATTTTTGAACTCGCTCGATG
>CAUJJQ010000192.1 GCA_963205285.1 Pseudomonadota bacterium
GGGGCAGACAGCCTCGACATCGTTGAATTGGTGATGGCCTTTGAAGAAGAATTCGACGTGGAAATCCCCGACGAAGCGGCTGAAAAAATCGGCACCGTCAAGGATGCGATTGATTTCATCAACGCCGCGAACTGATTTTCGCAAACATATTATCGCGATGGTGCCCTAGCATCGCCGTGGTGAATTTCGGCCCCCCGGCACCTGTGCGTTCCAAAAGCGCATTGGTAAACCGGGGGGTCGCTGCTATCTGACGCAAGGCATATCGGCGCAGCATGTGCGCCGTTGGTGGATTTTCGGGTGAAATAAGGGGTTGAGCATGCGCCGTATCGTTGTCACCGGACTGGGACTGGTAACGCCCTTGGGTGGGGATGTTGAAACGACTTGGGCCAATTTGCTGGCCAGTAAATCTGGCGCGGGGCGGATTACCCATTTCGATACAAGCGATCAGAAATGCCATATTGCGTGCGAGGTTAAGGGTGCGGACCATCCATGGGGTTTTGACCCCAACAAGCGCGTCGACGTTAAAACCCAGCGGCAGGTTGACCCCTTCATCATCTTTGGCATCGATGCGGCGGGCCAAGCGTTGGAGGATGCGGGCCTTACCGATATGGATGATGCGATGCGCCTGCGCGCGGGCTGTTCGATCGGCGCGGGGATTGGCGGCCTGCCGGGGATTGAAAGCGAATCGCTGGTGCTTGCCGAAAAGGGGCCGGGCCGCGTCAGCCCGCATTTCGTCCATGGCCGGCTCATCAACCTTATTTCCGGGCAGGTCAGCATCAAATATGGGCTGATGGGCCCCAATCATGCGGTGGTGACCGCCTGTTCGACCGGCGCACACTCGATTGGCGATGCCGCGCGGATGATCCGTGATGATGATGCCGACATCATGCTGGCGGGCGGTGCAGAGGCGACCATCTGCCCCATCGGCATTGCCGGATTTGCACAGGCGCGCGCGCTATGCACCGCGTTTAACGACGAACCCGAACGCGCCAGCCGCCCCTATGACAAGGACAGGGACGGTTTTGTGATGGGTGAGGGGGCGGGCGTGCTCGTCCTCGAAGAATATGAACATGCCAAGGCGCGCGGCGCAAAAATCTATGCCGAAGTCGTGGGGTACGGTCTGTCGGGCGATGCCTATCACGTCACCGCGCCGCATCCCGAAGGCTTTGGGGCCTATCGCGCGATGGAAATGGCGCTGAAAAAGGCGGGAATGACACCCGCCGACATTGATTATATCAACGCGCACGGCACATCGACGATGGCCGACACCATCGAACTGGGCGCGGTAAAGCGGCTGTTTGGCGATGCCATTGGCCATGTGTCGATGAGCTCGACCAAATCGGCGATCGGCCATTTGCTGGGCGGCGCTGGCGCGGTGGAAGCAATTTTCTGCATCCTCGCGCTGCGCGATCAGATTGTGCCCCCGACGCTCAACCTCGACACGCCGGATGAGGGGACGGACGGGGTTGACCTTGTCCCCCATGTCGCGCGCAAACGGACGGTAAAGGCGGTGCTGAACAATAGTTTCGGCTTTGGCGGCACCAATGCCAGTCTGGTCATGAAGGCGGTGGATTAACCCGTGCGAGCGCGCGCGGGCCTCTTGGCCCTGATGCTGGCGCTGATGCTCGCCGCCTGTTCGGGCGGTGCACCGCGCAATGCTGATTTCGTCATTCCAGACGGGGCGAGCGTACGCCGCGCCGCGACCATAATGGAAGATGCAGGCGCAATATCCGATGCGGATGCCTTTGTCCGCCATGTGCGGCTGTTCGGTGGCAGCGGCTCGATAAAGCCCGGCGAATATGCGGTGCGCGCGGGCACCAGCCAGTCGGACGTGCTGGCGATGTTACAGGCCGGACGGGTCATCCAGCATATGATCATGGTGCCAGAGGGGATGCCGTCGATCATGGTATATGACCGGCTGATGGCCAACCCGCTGCTGACCGGCAGCATCACCGTGCCGGCAGAGGGCAGCATATTGCCCGACAGTTACGCCATAAGGCGCGGTGAAACGCGCGCGACTGTCGTTGCGCGGATGCAGGCAGCGATGGACAGGGCGTGGGCGCGCGCATGGGCAGACCGCAGCGAAAATGCGGTGCCGACCAACCGGGTGGAGGCGATGACGCTGGCGTCGATCATCGAAAAGGAAACGGCAAAGGCCAGCGAACGCCGCCGCGTCGCCGCCGTCTATTCGAACCGTTTGCGCCGGGGCATCATGCTGCAAGCCGACCCGACGATTATTTACCCGATTACGCGCGGCAAGGCGCTCGGGCGGCGCATCCGCCGGTCGGAAATCGACGCGGTCAATGATTATAATACTTATGCGATGCGCGGTTTGCCGGTGGGGCCGATTGCCAACCCAGGGCTTGCCTCCATCCGTGCCGCGTTAAACCCCGAATCGAGCGATTATCTCTATTTCGTGGCGGACGGCAGCGGCGGGCATATTTTTGCACGCACGCTGGCCGAACATAACCGCAATGTCGCGCGCTGGCGCGCCATCCGCCGCGAACGGGGGGAGATTTAGGGGCGCATATCCGAAACTATCGTTTCGGATGGCACGGCACCAGCCCACTCCCCCACCCGGCCACCCACGGGATGGTATCTTATGGGTGGCCGGGTGGGGGAGTGGGCTGGAACAGCGCCGAAATTCGTATGTCTGCGAATTTCGAGAAAATAGCGTTTAGCGCAATTGCCCCTGACCATCGCAGACCTTGGTCCACCATAGTTGGAAACCGCCGATTGCCCCGATAACCAGCGGAAAAATGGCGACGCTCAGCCCCTTGTCCGCCACCAAATCGGTCATCAACAGGCTGCGGCTGAACTGGATGATGATGCACAGCAACGACAGGGCAAATAACCAAAAGGCGACCCGCCGTTTCAACAGCAGTGCAACTGCCGCGACCACGCCTGAAATGGTCGCCGTGCCATAAACCCACCACGCCCACTGCGGCATGGCGGCCAATTCACGCGCGGTCACCGGATCGCTTTGGGCCAGCGCGGTCAGATCCATCGTCGATTGCATATAAAATGCGGCAAGCCCGATCAGGTTCCAGACCAACAGGCCGACCCCCACGATCCACATGCCGCGCGGCGC
The DNA here is from genome assembly GCA_963205285.1 of Pseudomonadota bacterium. Taxonomy (GTDB): domain Bacteria; phylum Pseudomonadota; class Alphaproteobacteria; order Sphingomonadales; family Sphingomonadaceae; genus Sphingopyxis. The sequence goes on from CAUJJQ010000192.1 coordinate 3,092, forward strand.
GGTGGTCGTTCCAGTGGTTGCCGCAGCACCATTTTCCTCAGCCATATTCCCCTCCCCAACATATTATGTCGGGCAAAACTGCGCGCATTTTCAGGCGATGGCAAGCGCGGCTATTTTGTGCGGATGGAGGTGCTTGACCAGCCGCAGACGGGTGCCTATAGCCCGCGCCGCGCCCCCTGTCTTCGGGGGTTTTGCCATATAGTGGCGGAGTAGCTCAGCTGGTTAGAGCAGCGGAATCATAATCCGCGTGTCGGGGGTTCGAGTCCCTCCTCCGCTACCATTTCCCGATATTTGACTTTGTGCGCCAGTCGGCGCTGAAATGCCGATATGGCAAAATGGGTTCGCAGTGGCGCGCTGGAATATGCACCCCAATTGGTCGCTGAACTCGGCGGCGATTATGCGCTGCTCGCGCGGCAGCTTGGTCTGCCCGATGATCCGATGGCGCAGCCTGACCTGCCGGTGCAGGTCGAAAATGCGCAAGCGTTGCTTCAACACGCGCAAACCATGTTGGGGGAGGAATGTTTCGGTCTGCGTTTGGGTGGCTTGCAGGCCATGACGCTGTTCGGAGCGATGGCACCGCTCTTTACCAGCGCCGAAACCATCGGCGCGCTGTTGGCAGACATGGCGAATTTTTTCCCACTGCATACGCAAGGGACGATTGTCGGGCTTGTCCGGGAAGCAGATGGCCTGTCGCTCAGCTATGAAATGGCGGTGGGGGCGGGGGCGTCGCAGCGTCAAGTGATCGAACTGGGCTTTGGTATTTTGTGCACCGAATTGCGCCGCCATGTGCCACAATGGGTGCCATCGGCCATCTATCTGCGCCACGCTGCGCCCGCCAATCGGCATTGGCACCGACGCATTTTGGGGCCGCATATTTTTTACAATGCCGAACGCAACGCCGTATTTATTGACACGGAAATGCTGGAACAGCCCTGTCTTGGCGCCGACCGGCAAATGCATGATGCGTTGCGCGCGCAATATCATCTGGCGCGGCGCAGCGCATCGGGGCTGATTGTCGTGCAGGTTGAAATATTGGTCCGCGCGATGCTGCCCTTTGCCGCGATGGATCTGGCGCGCATCGCCAAAATGCTCGGCCATTCGCGCCGCACGCTGCAACGGCGTCTGGCCGATGAGGGCACGTCGTTCGCCGCCATTGTCGATCAGGCGCGCGCCAGTTTGGCGCATAATTACCTCAGCGAATCGACGCTATCGGTCGGGCAAATCGCGGAAATATTGCAATTTTCGGAAAGCAGCGCGCTCAGCCGCTTCCTGCGCCATCGCCTTGGCCTTTCCCCCCGCGAGATACGGCGGATGGCGCATTGACCTTCACGATTTTGCTGCCGCCAGAAACCCGATATCGCGGGAGCTGTTGATCGCCACGCGCCGCGCGATCCGTCGTGACAGGCGCATCATCGTACATAAAAGTCGCGCATATGGCCCCGACCGAACGAGGGGCACGCCGCGTTCGACCCCACGCACTATGTCGCGCGCGATGACATCGGGCGCGCACCCCTTTTTGTCATAATAGGTTTGCAGCCGTTCGATCTGTGCGGGCCGTATGCCGGGTGACAAATTGCGGCTAGCCTTGACGATATTGGTGTTGACGATCCCCGGCGCGACCATCGTGACCCTGATCGGCGTATCATGCAGTTCCATCGCCAGCACTTCGGAAAGCCCCACCACCGCATGCTTCGACGCGGCATAGGCGGCCATCGACGCGGTCGGCGCAAAGCCAGCGGTGGACGCTACATTGACAATGGAGCCAGCCCGGCCGGATGCGCGCATGGCGGGCAAAAAGGCCTGAATTACCCGCACCATGCCGATGACATTTATGTCGATCACCCTTTGCCACTCGGCAATCGACGTGTCTTCAAACGCGCCGAGATAGCCGATGCCAGCATTGTTTATCAGCACATCGACCCCGCCGGTGGTGCGCTGAACCTCCTGCGCCAGCTGTGCGACATCCTCTGCCGAACTGATATTACAGGCGATGGTCGTGCGCGCGTTGAGCCGCGCACCCTCCCGCCTCAGCGCTTCGGGGTCGATGTCGGAAAGGATCAGCGTTGCGCCGCGCGCGGCAAATGCCTCGGCACAGGCAAGGCCAATTCCCGACGCTGCCCCGGTGATGAGGACGCGCGCGCCGTCAATCTGAAATGCCATCTGCCTCAGCCCGCAAAGCTGGTGACATCGCGCGGTTCAATGCCCTGTTCGGCGCAATAGGCGAGGTAGCGTTCGACCATCGTGCGCCAATTTTCAATTGCGACGACCTGTCCCGCATCATCGGTGTAGAGGAGGTCGCCGACCGTGATGTTGAGCGTGATGACTTCATCGCCATGCCCCGGCACCGCCTCTGCCGTGTGCGCGCTGGCGGCAGTTTCAAAGACGACGCTGCCCGGCAGGGCGACCCAGTCATGTTCCTTGTACCGCCACGCCCCGGCAATCGTATATACGATGACCGTGCCGCTATGGTGGTGGCGCGGCAATTGCATTGAAACCGGCGCCTTCAAAAAGGTGATGGTTTCGCCGCGCACCGGGTCGGCCTTGAGCAATTTGATATGCACGTCATTGCTATAGGGGGCAAAGGGCACCCAGGGCAGCGACGCATCATCAATCAGCGCGGTGTCCACATGTTCAAAAGCCATCGGCATCCTGGTCATAATCTTTCCTTCCAATCACTTTTTCAGGGGTGAGCAGGCGGCGGCGCGGCCTGCAAAATGGGGGCGACATCAATGGTCACGTTGCGGATGGCGCCGGTGAATTGTGGGGCATCGCCGCCGTAATTTTCAATGACCGGTGTGCCGCTGTCATCGCCAACATCGGCGCCATCACTTGCCGAAAAAGCCATCGGCTGGGTGCGGTCAATCCGCCCCTCGGCCAGCAGATTTCCGTTGGCATAGAGGCGGCCATTCCCGCCGGCGCCGAGGCCGCCCTCATAGGTAAATTCAAACCGCAGCTCGACATCACCCGCCGGCAATGTGGTGGGGGCAGTGATGGTGAAACGCTGCATGTTGAGGAAATTATAGGTAAAGCCGGGCCGACCATCCTGCACATAGAGGCTCCAGCCACCAAAGCGCCCGCCCTGCGCGATGACCGCGCCATTGGCCGGTGCGCCCGATGTCGCGCCTGCCAGCTGCGCGGTGATCGCAAAGCTGCGGTTTTTGATGTTGAGGAACGTATTTTCACTCATCGCGCGCATCCCGGGCTAGACGGTGAGGCTGGTACGATTGCCCATCAGATCGGGCCGGCCGACCAGCGCGGCGTTGAGCCGTTCGGCGCGCCGATCATCGATCGGCAGCACATGGTTGCGCACCGCCTCTTCCAAAAAGCGCTGTTGCATCGCGGCGAGACGCTCAGGATATTGGGCCGCGACATCGTGTGACAGGCTGAAATCGTGGCGGGTGTCGAATAATTCCCATGTATCCGCGGTCAGGCTGTGGGGCGGGCGGGTCGCCCATGGGGCCATATGGATGGTGCGCGCCAGCCAACCATCCTGATAGAGGGCGCGGTTACCAAACATCTCAAAATAT
>CAUJJQ010000193.1 GCA_963205285.1 Pseudomonadota bacterium
CCGCGATATAGCCATAGCCGGTTTCGGGGCGCGTCGCCTCTATCCCAAAGGTGGCGAGCGCGCCGGCGGTAACGGCCGGCAATGTGGCCTGCACCCCGGCAATCAGCGCGTCGGGCGCGGTCATCACATGGTCCGACGGCATCACCAGCATCGGCGCATCGCCCGCCAGATGCGCGGCGAGCGCGATGGCAGGCGCGGTGTTGCGCGCGGCAGGTTCGATGAGGATGCGCGCGCCCGTCACCCCCTCTGCCGCCAAATCCTCCGCCACCAAGGGGGCATGGCTTTCGCCGCAAACGATGATCGGCGGGGCGAAAAGGTCGCGCGCGGCGGTGCGCGCCAGCGTCTGGCGAAACATGCTGCTGGTGCCGACCATCGGCTGGAATTGCTTGGGGCGTGCGGCGGTCGAAACCGGCCACAGGCGGGTGCCCGAACCGCCCGATAGGATGACAGGAATGATCATGGAGCTGCTCTAACCCATCGAGGGCCAGCACAGCAAGGCGCGCGCGCCCGGTGCCAGCTTAATCGCCGATGGGGCATCGATCCGCGCGCATTGGCCGAGCATCACCGGGGTTCCGGCATAGCTGCACCCCGCGCTCAATGGAGTGAGAAGATAATCGTCCGCACCGTCGGCGGGCAGGGTAATCGCATCGTCGTTCGCCAGATGCAGCAAGTGGAAAAACGGCCCTTCAACCAGCGTTGCGGACTGCGCGGCGTCGACCGCCCGGTCGCGCGGGTCGGGGCGCGGGGCGCGGTGCGCCACCGCCAAACCGGCATCAAGGTGCAGCTCGCGCGGGCGGCCATAATCATAAAGCCGCCATGTGCAATCGACGTTCTGTTGCACTTCGACCACGGTCAGACCCGCGCCGATGGCGTGGATGGTGCCGCTTTGATTATAGACAAAATCGCCCTTTTTCGCGCGCCGCCAATCGACCATATCGACGATGCGGCCATCCGCCGCCGCCGCGTGCAGCGTATCGCGGCTTTGCGGGGCGATGAGGCCAACCCCCAGTTCGGCATCGGCTGCGGCGTCCAACACCAGCCAGCATTCCTCTTTGCCGCAGGGGAATCCCGCCGCGCGCGCCGCAGCATCATCGGGGTGCACCTGCACCGACAAACGCTCCGACGTAAACAGGAATTTGACCATCAGCGGATGGGGGGTGCCCCTCGCATCCTCAAACCAGATTTCGCCGATCCGCCGCCCATCGAACGCCCCGAAAGCAGCGGGCACATCGGTCCGCCCCCATGGTTTTTCGACGATACGGGTGGTGAGTAATTCGAACATCGTCTGCCTATGCGGCGGTCAGCCTATCATGGTCAAGCCGCGCGCGAAATCCGTGATGGTCCATCCCCTTTGGGCTGGTCGGGCCATAGTCCACGCGTGTCATAGACGATTTTGTCCACCCGTTCATCCAATGGGATGGATTTGAACACGTCATGATCGACCAGCAGAATCAGCATGTCCGCGCCCGCCAGCGCATCATCCAGTTCGACCAATTGCGCGCCGGTGCCGGCAAATTCCATCGGCAGTGCATGGGCAAAGGGTTCGACGAGTTCGATCCGCGCGCCATATCGTTTGGCGAGCGCGGCGGCGACGCTGACCGCCGGACTTTCGCGGAAATCATCGATATTGGGTTTGAACGCGAGGCCGAGGCAGGCGATGCGTTGCGCCCCGGTTTCCTCCACCATCCGCATCGCGCGGCCGATGACAAAATCCTTTTTCGCATCGTTCACTTCGCGTGCGGTGCGGATAATCTGGCTGTTGTCGGGGTCGCCCGCGACCAGAAACCATGGGTCCACCGCGATGCAGTGGCCGCCGACGCCGGGGCCGGGTTGCAATATGTTGACGCGCGGGTGCCGGTTGGCGAGGCGGATAACCTCCCACACGTCAATGGCCATATTGTCGGCGATCATCGACAATTCATTGGCAAAGGCGATGTTGACGTCGCGATAGCTGTTTTCGACGAGCTTCACCATTTCCGCTGCGCGCGCGCTGGTGGTGAGGCAGGCACCACGCACAAAGCGGCGGTAAAAGCCCATCGCCTTGCGCGCACAGCGCGGGGTGATGCCGCCGATGACGCGGTCATTATCGACCAGTTCGATGAGGATGCGCCCCGGCAGCACGCGTTCGGGGCAATAAGCGATGAAAATATCGCTGCTGCCGCTGCAATGGCCGGGCACGTTCAGGTCGCTGCGCGCCTCTGCCAATAATTGCGCGACCTGTTCGGTCGTGCCGATGGGGGATGTGGATTCAAGGATGACAAGGTCACCGGCCTTTATCACCGGGGCGATCGTGCGCGCCGCGTCGAGCACGTAACTAATGTCAGGTTGATGCCCGGCGCGGATCGGGGTCGGCACCGCGATGACGAATACGTCTGCCGCTTCGGGCGCGGTCGCGGCGCGCAGCATGCCGCGCGAAACCACCCCTTGGACGAGGCCGTGGAGATCGACTTCCTCTATATGGACGCGCCCGTCATTCACAGTATCGACGACATTTTGCGCCACATCGATGCCCAAAACCTTCGCCCCGCTGCGCGCAATAACCGCTGCGGTGGGCAGGCCAATATAGCCAAGGCCCACGACCGTGACGGCGAGCGGTGTTTCCTTAGCCTTGGGCGGCATGTTGGTGGACATCGGCTAAAATCCTCGCAATTTTCTGGGCGGCCTTGCCATCGCCAAAGGGGTTATGCGCCGCAGCCATGGCGGCATAAGCGGCCTTATCGTCCAGCAAGGTGAATATTCCGGTAACAATGCCATCCTCATCGGTGCCGACCAGCCGCGCGGTGCCCGCCGCCACCCCTTCGGGCCGTTCGGTGGTGTCGCGCATGACCAGCACGGGCTTGCCGAGCGAGGGTGCTTCCTCTTGCACCCCGCCCGAATCGGTGAGGATAAGGTCGGCCATCGACAACAGCCGGACAAAATGCGGGTAATCGAGCGGGTCGATCAGCGCGACATTGGCATAGCCTGCCAGCATATCCTCCATCACCGGGCGGACGGCAGGGTTGGGGTGGACGGGGAATATCACGGCGACATCGGGGCGCGCGGCGATGCGGGCAATGGCGCGCGCAATCGCGGCCATGCCTTGCCCAAAATTTTCGCGCCGGTGGCTGGTGACGACAATCAGCCTTTTACCGGCAAAGCGCGCGGCGAGCGTGTCCAGCCCCGCCGCCAGCGCGGGGTTGGCGGCGATATGCGCCTGTGTGGCCAGCAATGCGTCGATCACCGTGTTACCGGTGATGTGGATGGCGGCGTCGGGTACATTTTCAGCGCGCAACGCATCGGCAGCAGCGGGCGTTGGGGCGAAGTGCAAATCGGCAATCTGTCCGGTGACGCGGCGGTTCACCTCCTCCGGCCATGGGGAATAGATATTGCCGCTGCGCAACCCCGCCTCCACATGTGCGACGGGGATTTTGCGGAAATAGGCGGCGATGGTCGCCATCATCGTCGTCAGCGTGTCGCCATGCACCACCACCCGGTCGGGCTT
>CAUJJQ010000194.1 GCA_963205285.1 Pseudomonadota bacterium
GCCTGATCGATCTGGGGGTCGAACCCTTCCTCATCGCCGCATCGTTGCGCGCGGTGGTGGCGCAGCGGTTGGTGCGCCGGCTCTGCCCCCAATGCCGCCAAAGCGTGCCTGCCGCCGCCGAAATGGGGGAGGCGTTGGGGATAGCGCCCGACACCCCCGTCTGGCGCGCCATCGGCTGCACCCATTGCGGCGAGAGCGGTTTTGCGGGGCGCGTTGGCATTTTTGAGGCGGTGCGGGTCGATGACGCGTTGCGCACGATGATCCACAAGGGCGCGGATGAGGCGGAGATGGCGGCACACGCCTTTGCCGACGGACGGGGGATGACATTGGCGGCGGCGGCGCGGGCGGCCGTTCTAGATGGCACGACCAATGTGGCCGAAGCGGTGCGGATTACGCGCAGCGGGGGCGGTGATGGCTGACTTTGCCTATCGCGCCATCGACACCGACGGGCGCGAACGGCGCGGGCGGATGCGCGCCACCGATGCCGCCGCCGCAACCGCGCGGCTCAGCGCGCGCGGGCTGGCGGTCATCGAGTGCGATGTCGCGCCGCCGCGCACCGCCATAGCGCGCGCGCCATGGGCATCGCGGCGTCTCTCCCTCCCCCAGCTTAGTCTATTCACCCGCCAATTGGCGACATTGGCACGGGTTTCACCGTTGGAGGAGGCGCTGCGCATCTGTGCCGCGCAGGCACAGGGTGCGCGCGCGCGCGCCGCCATTGCACGCGTGCATGGCGCGGTGGTGGAGGGGCAGTCGCTCGCCCGCGCGCTGGGCGGGGCGGATTTCCCGCCGCTATATCGCGCGATGGTGGCGGCGGGCGAAGGGGCGGGGCAATTGCCCACCATTCTCGACCGGCTGGCGGCATCGCTCGAACGACAGGCGGCGGTGCGCAGCAAATTGCTCGCCACGCTCGCCTACCCCGTCATATTGGCAATTGTCGCGCTGTTCGTCGTCGCTGCGCTGATGCTGTTCGTCGTCCCCACCATCGTCGATCAGTTTAACAGCATCGGCCAGCAATTGCCGCTGCTCACCCGCATCATCATGGGAATTTCGGGCTTTTCCACCCGATTTTGGTGGTTGATTCTGACGGGGATGGTCGCCGCTGCCATTGGCTTGCGCATCGCGCTTGCCCGCGAAAAAAGCCGCCTTGCCATCGACGCCCTGCTGCTGCGCCTGCCGCTGATTGGCCGGTTGATCCGGGACTGGAATGCCGCGCGCTTTGCCCGCACGCTCGCCACCATGGTCGAAAGCCGCCTGCCGCTGGTTGATGGGCTGGCGCTGTCGGCGCCGGGTATCTCCAACCATGCACTGCGCCGCGCGAGCCTCAGCCTGGCAGAGGATGTACGTTCGGGCAGCAGCCTTTCCGCCGCGATGGCGCGGGCGGGGATTTTTCCCCCCATCCTCCTCCACCTCGTCAGCAGCGGGGAAAATGCGGGCGCGCTCGACACGATGTTGGCGGCAGCAGCCAACCATCTGGAACAGGATTATGACCGTTTCGTCACCAGCGCGATGGCGCTGGTTGAACCGGCAATCATATTGATAATGGGGGCGATTGTTGCCACCATCATCCTCGCCATCCTGCTGCCGATCCTGCAATTGCAGCAATATAGCGGAGTGTAGCGACATGGTGGGTGCGCCCAAAAATGCCAAAAATGAAGGCGGTTTTACGCTGACCGAATTGCTGGTGGTTTTGTTCATCATCGGCCTGTTGTCCGCCATCGTCCTCGTCAACGTCCTGCCGAGCCGCGATGCCGCGATGGTGGTAAAGGCGCGCGCGGACATAGCGACGCTGGAAAGCGCGATGGAACAATATCAGCTCGATAATTTGCGCTACCCCGCGCAATTGCGCGCATTGCGCGAACGGCCTGCGGATTTGACCGATGCCAGCCGTTACCGCCCCGGCGGCTATATCCGCCGCCTGCCCAAAGACCCGTGGGGGCATGATTATCAACTGCTCATCCCCGCGCGCGACGGCGGCCCCTTTGCCATATATTCGCTGGGGGCCGATGGCGCGGCGGGCGGCAGCGGGCAAAATGCCGATATTTATGCCGCCGCTGATTAAAAGGGACGGCTTTACGCTCAGCGAAATGCTGGTGGTGCTGGCGATTTTGGCACTGATGACGAGTGTGGCGATATGGACTTTGCGCCCCGGCACGGATGGCGCGCGCGTGGCGGCAGAGGGGTTGGCGGCGCGCGCCGATGCCGCCCGTAATCTGGCGATAGTCGATGGCGGGGCGGTTGCGCTCACCATCAATGCGCAGGGTTATTTTTTTGAACGCGCGCGCGAAAATGGCTGGCAGCGGGTGGATGAACGACGGCTGCGCGCGCACCATTGGGCATCGGGCATCACGGTGGATGGCCCCCCCGTTCAGACCGCGCGGCTGGTGTTTGACCGCTTCGGTCTGGCGACGCCCGCGACGCTTGTGGCGCTGCGCCAAAGCGGCGGGGGTAGTACGCGGGTGCGCATAAATGCCGATGGGCGGGTGCAGGTCGAATGAGGGGGCGGCACCATCGGCACCCACGGCGGGGCGCACATCGCGCGGCGGGTTTTACCCTGCTCGAAACATTGGTAGCATTGGCGATTTTTGCGCTGGCCGCGCTGGCATTGGTGCGGTTGCAGGCATTCTCCTTGCAAAGCGCGGACCAATTGGCGCGCAGCAACGCGGCCTATATCGTCGCCGAAAATGCGATAAACTTGGCGCTCAGCGACCCTGTGCGCACCATCGGGACACGCACCACCCAAGTCACCAACATGGGGCGTAGTTGGCAGGTGGAGGAAAATATTACCGCCATCGCCGGGGCCGATGCACTGCGCATCGATGTGACGGTCCGCGATGCTGCGGGCGTGCGCGCGCGGTTGGAGGCGTTAACAACGCCATGAACGCTCGCCCAAATCCTCCAACGGCGCGCGGCTTTACGCTGGTCGAAATGCTGGTGGCGCTGGCGATATTCGCGCTCCTCTCCCTCGGCGCGCTGGCGCTGCTGCGCACCAGCCTTGCCAGCCAACGCAGCGTGGTGAGCGCGCTCGACGCGTCGGCGGCAACCATCCGTGCGCGCGCAATGATCGCCAATGCGCTGGCCGCTGCGCAGCCGCAATTGCACCAAAATGACGCGGCGTTCGTTGGCAGCGGTGATGCCATGACTTTGTCGAGCGCGATTGACGGGCAATTGGTGCGCGCGCGGTTCACGCTGGCCGATGGCGCGCTGGTGCGCAGCCGCGCCGATGGCAGCGCCCCGGCACGGCTGATCGATGGGGTGACGATGCTGCGCATCACCTATCGCGGGGCGGATGGGCGCTGGACTGACCATTGGCCGGGCGACGGCGGGGGCGATGCGGCACCGCTGCCGCGCGCGGTGGCGCTGCACATCGAACGGGCGGGCGGCAATGTCGATATGGTGTTTCTGGTTGCGCCGGGGGTGACGATATGATGCCGCCCTCCCCTGCCGCGCGCCAAAATGAGGCGGGGGCGGCGCTGCTCACCATATTATTGCTCGTCGCGGTGCTGGCGATTGTCGCCGCCGCAATGGCAGGGCGCGTCGGGCTTGCCAGCCATTTGACCGCGAGCAGCAATGGCGCGGCGCGTGCGCGCGCAGCATTGATGGCGGCAGAGGCGCTGGCGGTAACGCGCGTTGCCGCCGATGGTGCGGCGCTGCTGGCGCGCGGCAGCGCGGGGCAGGACTATGGCATGGCAGACGGGACGCGCCTGGCGCTCCACCTTGCCGATGGCGGCAATTGTTTCAATTTGAACGCGCTGGTCGCCGACCCCTTGGTCAGCCCCAATTTGCAGCGCCCGATTGCGATCGCCCAATTTGTCGAGCTGGCGGTGGCGGCGGGGGTGGCGCGGCCACGCGCGCAGGCGCTGGCCTTTGCCGCTGCCGACTGGATCGATGGTGATGCGATTGCCGCTGCGGGCGGCGGGGCGGAGGCGGCGGGGAAATCAGGCGGCTCGCCGCCCAACCATGCGCTGACCAGCGCCGATGCGCTCACCGACCTGCCGATGCTGGATTTGGGTGACTGGGCACGGCTGCGAGCGCGGCTGTGCGCGCTGCCGACGCATGATATGCCCAGCATCAACCCCAATCATCTGACCGCGGCGGATGCGCCCCTGCTCCATATGTTGTTGGCGCCGGGCGATGGCGTATCGGCAGAAGCGGCGGTGCGCGCGCTGTTGACGTCGGGGCGTCGCTATGGACGGGTGGAGGATTTTTGGGCGGCTGCGCAAAACGCAGGGCTCAACCAACGGGCAGGCGCGGCGGGGCAGATCCGCCTTGGCACGCGCTATTACCGGCTGGATGCCAGCGCGCGCGTGCCCGGCGACACTATGCCGACCCGCTGGCAAAGCCTGATTGACGCAGGGGATGGGCAAAGCCGCCCGCGCCTTATAGGACGGCGCATCGGTATTTTTGCCGGGGAGCAACAGCCATTACCAGATGGGGGTCAGATGGGGAGGACGCATGGGTGACGCGCTGACTTTCCTGTTGCTGCCCGATGCGCCGGGCGATGCCCTGCATTGGTGGCAGCTGGCCGATGGCCGCCTGATCGCCGATGGTATTGCGCCGGATGCGGGTGATTTTGCCGGAAACGGACCGGTCATCGCCATCGCCATTGGTGGCATTTGGCGCGAACGGCGCAATGTGGAGGCGCAAAGCGCGCGGCAGGCCGCCGCCATTGCCCGCCACCAGATTGCCGATGCCTATCCGGGCGGCGCGGCGGCGCTCCATATCATCGCGGATGGCAATGGCGCGGCATTGGCGCTGCCCGTCGAACAGATGCGCGGCTGGCAGGATTGGCTGGCAGCGGCGGGAATGAAGGTCAGCAAAATCGTTCCCGCTTTGGCGTTCCACGCGCCGGGCGGTGGGTGGAGCTGCATCGATTGGGGGCGCGCGGCAACGCTGGCCGATGATGATCATGGCTTTACCGATGGCGCGATGCTTCGCGCAGCCATGGTGGGCGATGCACCGGTGCCTGAAATTGGCGCAGCGGCGGCATTGACTGCTTTTGATGTGACGACAGCGCCTGACCTGTGTCAGGGGGCATTTGCGCCCGTGCGCAATTGGGGCGTGGGCGATCTGTGGGTCGCAGATGGCGGCTTGCGGCGCTGGATCGTTATTCTGGCCGCGCTGTTCCTGCTGCTCAGCATTGCTCTGCCGCTCCTCCAATGGGGCTGGGCGGCGCGTGCGCGGGCCGGGGCCGATGCGCAAAGCATGGCGGCAGCGGCGGCGTTGGTGCCCGCAGATACGCCAATT
>CAUJJQ010000195.1 GCA_963205285.1 Pseudomonadota bacterium
AGAGTGCGCACGCACTGCCGCTCAGTTTTCGTCAACGTCCGGGCTTTGCGGCGGAGGGGTATCGGCTGACCATTTCCGCGGAGGGTGTGCTGGTTGAGGCCAGCAGCCCGAGCGGGCTTTTTTATGGTGGCATCAGCTTCTGGCAGGTTTTGAGCGCCGCACCCGATGGGCGCCTTGCAATCGGCGTGGTGGAGGATGCACCTGCATTTGGCTGGCGCGGGGCGATGCTTGATAGCGCGCGGCATTTCCAGTCACCCGAATTTGTGCACCGTTTCATCGATTGGATGGCGGCGCACAAACTCAACCGTTTTCACTGGCATCTGGTCGATGATCAGGGTTGGCGCGTTGAAATCCGCGCCTTTCCGCGCCTCACCGAAATTGGTGGTGCGCGCACCCCAGTCAGCGTCGCGGGCGCGCCCATTTTGCCCGAACATCGCGGCTTTTATACACAGGCAGAGATAGGCGAGATTGTGGCCTATGCCAGTGCGCGCGGCATCACGATTGTCCCTGAAATTGAACTACCCGGCCATGCGCTGTCGGCCATTCGCGCCTACCCTGAATGGGGGATGGGGGTGGCTGTGCCGCCGGGGGTCGAGTCCGATTGGGGCGTGTTCCCTTGGCTATAAAACACGCATGATACGACCTTTGCCGCGCTGGAGACGATTTTGGGGGAAGTGATGAACCTGTTCCCCGGCCAATACATCCACATCGGCGGGGATGAGGCGGTCAAGGACCAATGGCGCACATCCGGCGAAGTGCAGGGCCAGATGCGCGTGCTGGGAATCGCCGACGAAAACCATCTGCAAGGCTGGTTTATGGAACGTATCACACGTTATCTGGCGGCGCGTGGGCGGCGTGCAATCGGCTGGGACGAGATTTTGGATGGCAATGTCGGCCAGTCGACTATCATCATGTCATGGCGCGGAGTCGAAGGGGCGGTAACGGCGGCGCGCGCGGGTAATGATGCGATTTTGTCGCCCGCGCCGCAGCTTTACTTTGACCATGTGCAAGGGCTGGAACGCGATGATCCGCCGGGGCGCGGCGGGGTGATCGACCTTGCCAACGTGCTCGCCTTTGAACCGGTTCCAGCCGGTGTCCCCCCCGAATTGCGTCACCATATTTTGGGACTGCAGGGCAATTTATGGACCGAACATGTGCGCACCGAAGCGCGCGCCGCCACCATGGCCTTTCCGCGCCTGTCTGCGGTGGCGGAGGTGAGTTGGACGGGGCATGGCAGTCGCGATTTTGGCCGATTTTTGCGCCGACTTGCGCCGCAGATGGCGCGGCTGGAAGCATTTGGTTTAAGCGCTGCCGACAATGTCTGGCGTGTCGATATTGCGACGCGTCCGGTCGCAGATGGCGCGGAAATCACGCTGTCGAACCAAGGGGGGCTGCCGATGCTATATTATGTCGGCGGGGCGGAGGCGCAAAGCTACACCGGCCCATTCACTGTGCGTTTGCCCGCCGAGGTACGCGCGCAGGCAATGCTCGATGGGTTGGCGCAGGGGCGGATGGCTGAACGCAGCATCGATGCCGCCAATATTCGCACCCGTTACAGCCGTGAATTGACAACATGCAGTGCCAAAGTGCCGCTGATGCTGGAGGATGATTTTCCCGCCGATGGCCCGCGCTCCAGCTTTCAGATCGACATTCTGGACCCCTGTTGGTTCTATGCCAACGCCAATATGATCGGCGTCCGTCGGATTGCGATTACGGTCGGGCAAATCCCGTTCAACTTTCAGGTTGGGCGCGACCGCGACGCCATCCGCTTTCCCGCGCGGGAAAGCGCGGCGGGCGAATTTTTGGTCTTTGCGGGGGAGTGCGATGGCGAACGCATCGCAACCTTGCCGTTGGCGGCTGCGATCGGCAACCCCGGTCTGACGCGGCTGGAAGCGGCCATTTCGCCGATCAACGGCGCGACCAATTTATGCATCAAATATAGCGCCGATGGGCCTGACCCCCTGTGGGCGGTCGACAACATCGCGCTGCTGCCGGGGGCAGAGGGATGAGCGAACTTATTGTACATGCGCCGTTTGCTGCGCTGCTTCGTCCGTTGAACAGCGTGCCGGATCCTGTATTTGCCGAGAAAATGGTGGGCGACGGGGTAGCGCTCGAGCCGTTGGGGGAGGAGGTGTTCGCACCCTTTGCCGGGCGCGTCCTCTCGGTCGCGCCGGCCGGCCATTCGCTGACCCTGCGTTCCGAAATGGCGGGCTGCGCCATCGACATATTGCTGCATATCGGTATCGATTCGGTCGCAATGGCGGGAGCGGGCTTCGAACCGCTGGTGGGCGAAGGTGAATCTTTTGCAGCGGGTGCGCCGCTGTTGCGCTTTGACCTCGACCAACTGGCACGCGCCGCTGCTGCAACAGTAACGCCGATGTTGTGCACCAATAATGGCGCGATTTTGCGCCAGATCGCGCCCTATGGCCGGGTCGATGCCTGCGCGCCGATTTTTGCGGTGGCGCTGCCCAGCGAAAGGCAGGTGGTCAGCAGTGGTGCGGGTGAAAGCGCACATTTGACCCATATGATCGGCTTGCCGCACGGAATCCATGCACGGCCAGCCGCACGCATCGCCGCACTGGTACGCGACTATGCGGGGCAGGTACGGCTTAGCGTCGGCGCGTCGCATGCCAATGGGGCGAGCAGCGCTGAATTGCTGGCGCTCGGTGCGTGCCATGGCGATGAATTACACATTCGCGCCATCGGCGATGAACCGCGCCGCTTTGTAATTGCCCTCTCGCAATTGCTCGATGAATTGGCAATGACAGAGGTGGTGAAGGGCGAGCGGGAATCGCCTACCCGATCTGCCCCGCTTACCAGCGACAGAGTAACGGGACGGGTCGCCGGGGTGCGCGCCGCGCCCGGGTTGGCGATTGGCTCTGTGTGGCGCGGTGATGCCGCCGATGCCGTGGTCGCAGAAATGGCGCGCGGTGATGCGGCGGCCGAGTTCAGCGCGCTGGAGCAGGCGCTCGCCGCGCTGCGCACCAGCCTGACCGGCCGGGCTGCACGTGAAAACGGCGCTGCGCGCGAGATATTGGAAGCGCACTGCAGCCTGATCGACGATCCCGCACTCCATGCCGATGCACATGCGTCGATATCCGCGGGCAAGAACTCAGCCTTTGCATGGCGCAGCGCATCGCGCGCGATGGAGCAGCGGTTTGCCGCGAGTGATGTTGCGCGATTGCGTGAACGGGCGGTCGATTTGCGCGATGTCGAACGGCAATTGCTTAGCCTGATCCTAGGCGATGACGCGCGTCGCGCTGCCGCGCCCATGGGAGCCATTTTGATCGCTGAGGATGTCGCACCATCGACGTTAATCAATGCCGGTGCGGGACAATTTGCCGGCATTGCACTTGGTGCAGGCGGGGCGACCAGCCATGCAGCGATTCTGGCGGCGGCCAAGGGATTGCCGATGCTGGTAGCGCTGGGGGATGGCATATCCGCCATTGCAGATGGTGTGACCGTCGTCTTGGACGCGGATGCTGGATTGCTGCATATTGCTCCCGATGCGACGGCGATTGCCGATGCTGGACGGCGCATCGACGCGATGGCCGCCGCCGCAATTGCGGCGCGCGCGGCGGCAGGTGCCGACTGTCATCTGGCTTGCGGGACACGGATAGAGATTTTTGCCAATCTGGGCAGCGTCGATGAAGCGGCGGCAGCGCGCGCGGCGGGGGCGGAGGGTTGTGGCTTGTTGCGCAGCGAGTTCCTGTTCCTCGAACGCGACCATGCGCCTGATGTGGCGGAGCAGGCAGCCGCTTATGGCGCGATTGCGGCGGGGCTGGATGGACGGCCGCTCATCATCCGCACGCTCGACGTCGGGGGGGACAAACCCATATCCTATCTGCCCTTTGCAGCGGAGGAAAACCCGGCGCTGGGGCAGCGCGGTGTCCGTTTTTCATTGCGCCGCACCGATTTGCTCGACACCCAATTGCGCGCGATGCTGCGTTCGGTGCCGACCAGCCAGTTGCGTATCATGTTGCCGATGGTGGTCGATGTTGCGGAGATACAGGCGGTGCGGGCTCGGCTGGATGCGCTGGCGGCGGAGGCGGGGGTAAGCGAACGG
>CAUJJQ010000196.1 GCA_963205285.1 Pseudomonadota bacterium
CTTTACCGGCTCGACCAATTACGCGGGCATCGCGCTGGGCTTTGCAGGGGCGGGCAAGCTCGGTGTCCTGATGGGCGTAGTTTTTGTGCTGACGGGCCTTGCCTTCAAAGTGTCGGCGGTGCCGTTCCACATGTGGACGCCCGATGTTTACGAAGGTGCGCCGACGCCCGTCACCGCCTTTTTTGCCAGTGCACCCAAGGTCGCATCGGTTGCGCTGTTGGTGCGGGTGTGCATCGAAGCATTCGGCAGTGCGATGGGTGACTGGCAGCAGATTATCGCCTTTTTGTCGATGGCATCGATGCTGTGGGGGGCATTTGGTGCGATTGGGCAGCGCAATATCAAACGGCTGCTCGCCTATAGTTCGATTGCCAACGTCGGTTTCATGCTGATGGGTTTGGCGGCGGGCAGCGCGGCGGGGATTGCCGCTGTGCTGAGTTACCTGCTCGTCTATGTTGTCATGACGCTCGGCAGTTTTTTGGCTGTTTTGCAGATGCGCACGCCCGATGGCGAAATGGTGGAGGATATCGCATCGCTCGGCGGGTTGTGGCACCAGCGTCCGGCGCTGGCGATGGCGCTGGCCATATTCATGTTCTCACTCGCCGGTATTCCGCCATTGTTTGGCTTTTGGCCCAAGTTGCTGGTGTTCAGCGCAGCGATTGGCGTTGGGCTGGTGCCGCTCGCTGTGGTCGGGGCCGTTGCATCGGTGATCGGGGCTTTTTACTATCTGCGCGTCATCAAAATCATGTTGTTTGACCCGCCATCGGGGGTCGAATTTCCGGTTTCAGGCAATTGGATGGAACGCGGCGTAATGGGGCTTGCCGCTGCTTATGTCAGCATATTCGGCTTTATATTGGTCGGGCCGCTCGCCAGTGCCACCCAATATGCGGCGAGTGCGCTGCTCTGACCATTCAGCTCGATTTTGTCCGCGAAACGGGATCGACCAACGCCGATATATTGCAGCTTGTCGCCGACCACCGAGCCCCGGGGGAGGGGTTTTGGCGCGTCGCGGGCCGTCAGAACGCCGGACGCGGCCGACTGGGACGCATATGGGATGACGGCATTGGCAATTTCATGGGATCGACGATGGTGGCCCGCCGCGCGGGTGACCCGCCCGCTGCCAGTCTGTCATTGTTGGCGGGTGTCGCGCTCCACGATGCAGTAACCCATTTTACCGACGATGCACCTGGTCTGACGCTCAAATGGCCCAATGACCTATTGTGGCATAAGGCCAAGCTGGCTGGTGTGTTGCTGGAGGGACAGGGCGATGCCATCGTTATTGGCATTGGCGTCAACCTCAGCTTTGCGCCGCAATTGGCGGGACGCGATGCTGTGGCGCTCAGCGCATTTGGCCATGACGTGTCACGCGATGATTTCGCATATGTTCTTGCCACCAAATTTGCCGATGCATTGCTGGGCTGGCGCGGGGGCGAATGGCCCGATGCGATATTGTCGCGCTGGCTGCATCGCGCACACCCCATTGGCACTAGCCTGTACATGCGTGCGCCACAGGATGATGCGCCGCAAGCCGGATTGACGGGCCGGTTTGACGGCCTAGAGCAGGATGGCGCGCTGCGCATCCGGCTGGATGACGGACAATTGCGTATAATCCACGCGGGCGAAGTCGGCGTAACACCATGATGGGGAGAGGGTGAGTCATGCTGCTCGCGGTTGATGTCGGCAATACCAACGTAAAGTTCGCATTGGTTGAGGGAACCGAAATCCGCACCCGCTGGCGGATTGCGACTGACGCCCGCCGCACCGCTGACCAATATGCAGTGTGGCTGACGCAGCTTATGGCGCTGGAGGGGTTTGCGCGCGATGTCGTCAGCGCGGTCGTGGTTTCAACTGTGGTGCCGCGCGCGCTGCACAATATCCAACTGCTGGCTGAAAAATATTTCGGGGTGGAGGCAATGGTGGCCGGGCGTGCGCCGCTCACCTGGGGCATTGCGCTCGACGTCAAAGAACCGCAGTCGGTGGGTGCTGACCGTGCGGTTAATGCAATTGCGGCACATGCAACGATGCCCGGCGATTTGGTGATGATCAGCTTTGGCACGGCAACCACGCTCGACCATATTGATTATCGCGGCGCATATAAGGGTGGGTTGATTGCGCCGGGCGTCAACCTCAGCCTAGAGGCTTTGGTGGCGGCGGCGGCCAAATTGCCGCGCATAGCGGTTGAAACGCCGCCCGATGCCAGCGTTATTGGCACCACTACCGAAAGCCAGATGCAGATCGGCATTTATTGGGGCTATGTCGCGATGATGGAAGGTTTGATTGCGCGGATGAAGGCCGAAATCGGCCGTCCAGCCAAGGTCATCGCGACGGGCGGCCTTGCCCATGTATTTCAGGAGCATAGCCACTTGTTTGACCATATTGACCCCGATTTGACGCTGCGCGGAATTGCGCTGCTTTACCAAAATGCGGGTCATCAGGCATGAGGCAATTGCTGTTAAACAGGCTGAACAGTCTGGCCGCCCGTTGTTCCGACCATTTCCCCAAATTGGGTATCGCTCTTCGTTCATGGTTGGCGTTGCGATCCGGCGAGCCAGAGCTGCGCTGGGTGCCGCATTTGGTGCGAAAAGGCGATGTGGCATTGGACATTGGCGCCAATTGGGGGCCATATGCGCATCAATTGTCGCGGGCCGGTTGCAGGGTTATCGCATTTGAACCAAATGAAACTATGGCGCGGCGACTGGCGCGGGCTTTGCCGCAAGCGCAGGTCGAAACGGTGGCGCTCAGCGACCATGACGGAACAGCGACCTTGCATATCCCCATCATGCAA
>CAUJJQ010000197.1 GCA_963205285.1 Pseudomonadota bacterium
AAATTGGTCGAGCCGGTAAAGCCATACACCAGCGACATGCCGAACAGCAAAATCCCCGACGCCAATGCCCCCAATACGAAATATTTCAGCCCCGCCTCTGCCGCGCGCGGATCATTGCGGTTCATGCTGGCGAGCACATAGGCGGCCAGACTGTTGAGTTCCAAGCCGACATAGAGCGTCATCAGATCATGGGCACTGACCATGATCGACATGCCCAGCGCCGCAAACAGAATGAGTATCGGATATTCCGCGCGATAGCCCTGCCGCGCAAAAAAGCGTGGTGCGAGGAGGAGGGAGATGATCGCCGCGCCATAAATCAATATTTTGGCGAAATTGGCAAAAGCATCGATGCGGATGCTGCCCGAAAAAATCGGCCCCGCCGCGACATGTCCCTGTAACAAGAGGCCGAGCGCCAAGGCCAGAACCATCGCGGCCAGCGCGTTGGTCAGTTCGGCCACCCGGTCACCGGCAAAGGCGGCAACCATCAACAAAATCAGCCCGCCGAGGGTCAGCGTCAATTCGGGCAGGATAAGCAAGATTTCAGCGCTGTTCATCAGTGCGCACCCCCCTGCGCTGCTTCATGGGCTGGAGTGGTGGCACGGCTCGACGCAGCGCGATATTGCGCATCACTCGCCGGTTTGGCGTCGGCCATGCGTGCGGCAATTGCGGTTGCGTCCCGGCGCATCGGCGCAAGGAAGGGTTCGGGATAAACCCCCATCCACAAGACGACGGCGGCAATCGGCGTCAGCAACAGCCATTCGCGCACCGACAAATCGCGCATCGACAACGTATCCTCACCCGCAGCAGCGCCAAATGCGACCCGGCGATAGAGCCAGAGCATATAGCCCGCGCCCAAGATAATCCCCGTGGCGCACAGGAATGCGATCCATGATGATGCTTCATAAACGCCAATCAGGCTCAAAAATTCGCCGACAAAGCCGCTGGTTCCGGGCAGGCCAATCGACGCCATGGTGAAAAACAGGAACAGCAGGGCATAGCCCGGCATATTGTTCGAAAGACCACCGTAGCGCGCAATCTCACGCGTATGCAGTCGGTCGTAAATCACCCCGACGCACAGGAATAATGCGCCGGAAACCAGCCCGTGGCTGAGCATGACGATCAGCGCCCCCTCTATCCCCTGTTGGTTAAAGGCAAAAAGTCCGGCAGTCACAATCGCCATATGTGCGACCGATGAATAAGCGATCAGCTTTTTCATGTCGCTTTGCACCAGCGCGACAAGGCTGGTGTAAATCACCGCGACGGCCGACAGACCAAACACCAGCCACATGAAATCTGCCGATGCGTCGGGGAACATCGGGATGGAAAAGCGCAAAAAACCGTAACCGCCCATTTTCAGGAGGACGCCGGCCAAAATCACCGAACCAGCAGTCGGCGCCTGCACGTGCGCATCGGGCAGCCAAGTATGCACCGGCCACATCGGCATTTTCACCGCAAAGCTGGCAAAAAAGGCGAGCCACAACCAGCGCTGCGCCGCAACCGGGAAGTCCGCGTGCATCAGCGTTGGAATATCGGCGGTTCCGGCGGCATAGATCATCCAGATCATCGCCACCAGCATCAGCACCGAGCCCAGCAGCGTATAGAGGAAGAATTTATAGCTGGCGTAAATGCGGTTCGCCCCGCCCCAGATGCCGATAATCAGATACATGGGGATGAGGCCGGCTTCGAAAAATATGTAAAAGAGGATCAGATCCTGCGCCGCAAAGACGCCGATCATCAACGCCTCCATGAACAGGAAGCTCGCCATATAAAGACCGACGCGATCCTTTATGCTGGTCCAGCTCGCCCCGATGCAGATGGGCATCAGGAAAACCGACAGCATGATGAGCATCAGCGAAATGCCGTCGATACCCATCGCCCAGTGGAATTGGCCGACGATTGGCGCGCGTTCGACAAATTGCCAGACCGGCCCCGCGACATCAAAGCGCGCCCACATCAGGCAGCCCAGCGCAAATGCGGCGATGGTTGTTACCAGCGCGGTCCAGCGCGCCGCCCTGTCGCCCAAGAACAGACAGGCGAGCGCGCCCAGCGCGGGCAGCGCAATCAACGTCGAAAGTATCGGGAAATTCGCCAACATCAGCGCACCACCGCCATCAGCCATGTCACGAGCGCGGCAAGGCCGATCAGCATGACAAAGGCATAGCTATAAAGAAAACCGGATTGGATTTTGACTGCGACGCCGCTGGTGCCCGCAACCGCGCGCGCCGCGCCATCGGGGCCGAAACGGTCGATAATTGCTTCATCGCCGCCCTTCCAGAATATCCGGCCAAGCGCCTGCGCTGGACGAACAAAAATGGCGTCGTACAATTCATCAAAATACCATTTGCGGTACACGAAATTGTGCAACCCAGCCATATTCTGGACAAAGCGGGTCGGTGCCGACGGGTCGATGATGTAATTGCGCCATGCAATGACAAGCCCGATGATCATCGCTGTCGCGGGCATCAGTTTCGCCCACAGCGGGATTTCGTGCATCGCGTGCATCAGATGCGCGTCAAAGGCGATGCTGCCGCCCCAGAAATGCGCGCCTTCCTCTGCCCCGACAAATGCGTGGTGAAAGAAAAATCCAGCCAAAATTGCGCCAGTGCTCAGCAATGCCAGCGGCACGAGCATGGAGAGCGGGCTTTCATGCGGGTGATAGCCCGCCGTGCCGTCATCGGCGGCATGGTGACCATGGCCATGGTTGTCGCCATGCGCATGGTCATGGACCGCATGTTGGATATGTTCGCTCGTCCCCCAGCGCGCCTTCCCGAAAAAGGTCAGGAACATCAACCGCCAGCTATAAAAACTCGTCAACAAAGCGACAAAACACCCGACCCAGAACACCAATTGCCCGTTCGGACCGCTGGCAAAGGCGCTTTCCAAAATTGCATCTTTGGAGAAAAAGCCCGCAAAGCCAAAACTGGTCAGCGGAATACCGACCCCGGTAATCGCCAGCGTGCCCGCCATCATCGTCCAATAGGTGAAGGGGATATGTTTCCGGAGCGCCCCATAGTGGCGCATATCCTGTTCATGGTGCATCGCATGGATGACACTGCCCGCGCCAAGAAACAGCAATGCCTTGAAAAATGCGTGGGTGAACAGATGGAACATCGCCGCGCCATAGGCACCGACGCCCGCCGCAAAGAACATATAGCCCAGTTGCGAACAGGTCGAATAGGCGATGACCCGCTTGATGTCATGCTGGCAGGTGCCGACCGTCCCTGCAAAAAAACAGGTCGCAGCACCAATAAAGGTCACAAAGCCCAATGCGATTGGCGCAGCTTCAAACATTGGCGACAGGCGGCAAACCATGAAAACGCCCGCCGTCACCATCGTCGCCGCGTGAATCAGTGCCGACACAGGCGTCGGCCCCTCCATCGCGTCGGGCAGCCAGGTGTGCAGCCCCAATTGCGCCGATTTACCCATCGCGCCGACGAACAGCAGCAGGCACAATATGGTCAGCGTGTCGAAACGCATCGACAAAAATGTGATGTGTGATCCCGCGATGGCTGGCGCGGCGGCGAGGATTTCGG
>CAUJJQ010000198.1 GCA_963205285.1 Pseudomonadota bacterium
CTGGCGGACGCGGCTGCGGTCCCCCTCGGTAATTTCATAGACGACATCGACACGATTCTGGTCGAGCCGAACGAGCTGCGGGTCAACGCTCGCTGCATAGCGACCCTGCCGCCGATACAGCTCCAAAATGCGCGCAACGTCGGCCCGCACGCGGCTGCGCGTATAAATCTGCCGCGCGGCAAGCCGCAGTTCGGGGACGATCTTGTCATTGTCGAGGCGGCGGTTCCCCTCCAATATCACGCGGTTGACCACCGGATTTTCGGTCACCTGAATGACCAGCGCACCGTCGTTATCGGTAATCTGGAATTGGGAGAAAAGCTCGGTCTGCGACAAGGCGCGCAACGCATTGTCCAGCGTCGCACGCGTATAAGTCTGGCCGACGCGCAATTGCGCATAGGTGCGCACCGTGTCGCCTTCGAGCCGCTGATTGCCGACAACATTAATCGCGCGGATGACGCGCGCTTCGGGCGTCGCAGGTGCAGGCGCAGCCGCTGGCGCGGTGGGGATCGGAACCGACGAAACAGGCACAGTCTGGGCGTGGACAGCGCCCACCTGACCGACGAGCATCGTGCTGGTCATCAAGCTTGCGCATGCCCTGGCGAACAGCCGACGGGGTGATTTCACCAATATATTCCCTTCCAAGCAACGGGGTCGGAACGCCCCATTCGCCAATTTTTGCGCCCTGCCGGCTGCACCCTGTGCCCTAAGGGCGGCAGCCAATCAAGTCAGCCCGTTAAACCAGCCAATTTTTGCCACAAACCCAATGATCCCAGATCATTGAAGGTGACAATCAGCATCAACAAAATCATCGCCATAAAGCCCAGACGAAACGCCCATTGCTGGGTTTCCACATTGACCGGACGACGGCGCACCGCCTCTATCGCCTGAAACAGCAAATGACCACCATCGAGCATCGGCATCGGCAATAAATTGACGAACCCCAAGTTGAGCGAAATCAGCGCCGCAAAAAACAGAAATGGCGCAAAGCCCAATGATGCCTGTTCGCCCGATGCCTGGGCGATTTTAATCGGTCCGCCCAAATCTTTGACGCTGCGCTGGCCGGTAAATAATTGTCCGACAACCTCAGCCATCTGGCGGGTCAATTCCCACGCCAGCTTTGCACCAACTAGCGGCGCTTCGGCCAATGAAACATCGGCGCGCACCGGCGCGGGCGGAAAAACACCGATGATGGCACGTTCCATCTTATTGCCCCATTGGTCGGTTTCGCTGACCAGTTGCGGACGCAAATCGATGGTCATTGCCCGCCCGGCGCGTTCAATGTCGACGGCAATATTCTGCCCCGGCCGGTGCATCACCGCCATCGGAATATCCTGAAACACCTCCATCGTGCGGCCATCGACGCGCAAAATGCGGTCGCCAGCCAATATTCCCGCCGTAGCCGCTGGCGTGCCGACGATGACAGATGCGGCAACCGGCGGTGTCGCCACCCGGCCATAAACAAACGCAAAGCCTGCCAGGACGATGATGGCGATGATGAAATTGGCTGCCGGGCCAGCCGCAACAGTTAGCGCCCGTTTCCACAGTGCTGCGGCGGCAAAACTCCCCTCCGGCTCGCTTGCCCCTGCTTCGTGCGGGGTGGACATCGCATCCCCGTCGCCCGCGAACTGGACATAGCCACCCAGCGGCATCCAGCCGATTTTCCAGCGCGTGCCGCGCCGGTCAGTCCAACCAGCCACTTCTTTGCCAAAGCCGATGGAAAAAACATCGGCCTTTATCCCGCACCAGCGCCCGACCCAATAATGGCCCATTTCATGCAGAAAAATAAGCGGCGCAAGCAGCGCCACAAAGGCGGCCAGCGTCAACAGAATAGATGGCGATTCAAGCATGGGTCAGAACCAGTTCCTCCGCACGTCGACGACATTCGTCATCGAGCGTGAACAGGTCGTGAAGCGATTGTGGCGCAACAGGGGCAAAAGCATCAAGCGCGGCTGATACCAGCGCTGCAATCGCGGTAAAGCGAATTCTGCCGTTCAGGAATGCGGCAACCGCAACTTCATTGGCAGCGTTGAGTTGCGCGGGGCGCGCGCCCCCTGCTGCAATCGCCTGTCGGCAAAGGCGGGTTGCAGGAAACCGATCCTCATCCGGCGCCGCAAAATCCAGCCGCCCCAGCGCCGCAAGGTCAAGCGGCGGGCACGGCGTTGCCATGCGTTCGGGCCACGCCAGCGCGGATGCTATTGGCACGCGCATATCGCTCGGCCCCAATTGGGCGATGGTCGATCCATCAATATATTCGACCATCGAATGCACGACCGACTGCGGATGAACCAATATATCCAGCCGGTCGAGCCCAACGGGAAAGAGGTGATAGGCCTCTATGAGTTCCAACCCCTTGTTGAACATCGTCGCCGAATCGACGCTGATTTTCGCCCCCATCGACCAATTGGGGTGGGCGATGGCCTGCGCTGGGGTGGCCGCTTCCATTTCCGCCATGGTCGCGGTACGAAATGGCCCGCCGCTTGCCGTCAGGGTGATTTTGCGCACCGCATCCAGCTTACCGGCGGCAAGACACTGAAAAATCGCATTATGTTCGCTATCTACCGGCAGGATTGTCGCGCCCGAAGCGCGCGCCGCACCCATCATCAATTCGCCCGCAACAACGAGCGATTCCTTGTTGGCCAGCGCGACGGTGCGCCCAC
Organism: Pseudomonadota bacterium; assembly: GCA_963205285.1. Taxonomy (GTDB): domain Bacteria; phylum Pseudomonadota; class Alphaproteobacteria; order Sphingomonadales; family Sphingomonadaceae; genus Sphingopyxis. Next base: position 2,658 of record CAUJJQ010000198.1, read on the forward strand.
CCTCTATCGCCGCCATCGTCGGGGCGAGGCCCGCACTGCCGACAATCGCCGCCATGGTGACGTCGGCGGCGTGGTGCGCCGCCTCTACCAGTGCGCCCTCCCCCGCCGCAGCGACAACCCCGCTGCCCGCCAGAGCTTTGCGCAAATCCCCGGCAAGGCGCGCATCCCCGATGACCGCCACTTCGGCATCAAGTTCGATGGCTAGTTCGGCGAGCGCCGTCACATTGGTCTGTGCGCTCAGCGCCTTCACCTGCCAGTCGCCGCGCGAACGGCGCACCAGATCGACCGTCGATTGACCGACCGAGCCTGTCGCGCCAAAAATGGACAGGCTGCGGGTCAAATCACCGCCCCCGCGCCAAGGGCGAAAATCGCCAAACCCCAACACAGCGCCAGCAAGCCATCGACGCGGTCGAACAGTCCGCCATGGCCCGGAATCAGGTTCGAGCTATCCTTGACCCCGGCGCGGCGTTTCATCCAGCTTTCGAAAAAATCGCCCGCCTGTGCGACAATCGCTGCCAATGCTCCCAAAAATATGGTGCCCAAAAAATCGCGGATGTCGAAAATATAGCCAATGCCATCGCGTTCGAGCATCCATCGCGTCCAAAGCAGCAGGATGATTGCCGCTGCCGCCATCCCACCGACAAGGCCGGCCCAAGTCTTGCTGGGGCTGATCGCCGGGGCGATTTTGGGGCCACCAACGGTGCGTCCGGCAAAATAGGCGCCGGTATCAATGGCGATAACCAGCGCCATGGGTAACGCCACATCGGTCCAATCACTGCCGGGGTATAGGCGCAAAATCAGCAGCACCACCGACGCGCCGACGATATAGATGACACCAAAGGCCATCCACGCCGCCCGCGCACCGATATGCGCGCTGATGTTGCGCACCAGCCCCCAAAACTCCCAAATCAGGATCGGTATGGCAATGCCGACCAACGCCAACCATGCATAGGCACCCGCCAATAATGTGCCGCCAAGCACGGCAAGCATGACGGTGGCGGACACGGTTCGCACACCAAGGTCGGATTTTTTGGGCGGCGATGCGTCAGTCATTGGGCATAGCCTCCGCCTTGGCTGGCTGGAAACTGGTCGCGTGTCTCGACATACTTCTGTGCCGGGATTTGCCGGCCGCATGATGTGCCATCATGCTCGAAATCCATTGCTGCTCGTGTCTCGACTTCGCTCGACACGAACGGATGCTGGGAAACGCCCCCACAGCGTTGGTATCGAGCGCGTCGAGATAAGGGCGGATAAACCCCACCCCGTTCGTATCGAGCGAAGTCGAGATAGGAACAGACAAGCCCCATCACAGCCCCCCATAGCGTCGTTCGCGCCGGGCAAAGGCGGCAATGGCATCCTGCAAATGTTGCGCCGTAAAATCGGGCCACAGGACATCGGTAAACCAAAATTCGGCATAGGCCGCCTGCCACAACAGGAAATTGGAAAGCCTTTGTTCGCCCGATGTGCGGATGATGAGGTCGAGCGGCGGCAGCGGCGCGGTGTATAATTCGCGCTCCATCGCCTCTGGCGTAATCGCCGCAGCCCCACCGCGTTCGGCCAGCGTGCGCGCGGCGCGGACAATTTCATCCTGCGCGCCATAGCCCAATGCCACCGCGAGCTTGGTGCCGGTGTTGGCGGCGGTGCGCGTCACCGCATCTGTCACCATCGCGCGAATGTCGGGGGCAAATTGGGTCAAATCCCCCAAAATATGCAGTTGCACATTGTTGGCGACAAATTCGTCGAGGTCGGATGTGATGAATTGCTTCATCCGCCCCATCAGCGCCCCCACATCCTCCTCCGGCCGTGTCCAATATTAGCAGGAAAAGGCGTAAAGGAA
>CAUJJQ010000199.1 GCA_963205285.1 Pseudomonadota bacterium
TCGGCGACGATTTTCTTTACCCGTTCAGCGGTGTCGCTCATGGCGTTCTTCCCCTTGGTAGTGAAACTGATTCAAAAAAAACTGGTTCATGCGCGTCCCTAAAGTGGCGGGCGGGCGGGCGCAAGCCTTCGTTTGACGGTCGCGCATTTCCGCGAGACCCCGACGACGGCACAATCAAATCATCGCCATCCCGCCGTTGACGTGCAACGTCTGCCCGCTGACATAGCCCGCTTCCCGACTGGCGAGGTAAACGGCAGCGGCGGCAATATCACCCCCATCGCCCATCCGCCCCATCGGGATGCGCGCATTTAGCGCCTCTTTTTGCGCGTCGGGCAGGGCATCGGTCATGGCGGACGAGATGAAACCGGGCGCGATGCAATTGGCGGTAATCCCCCGGCTTGCCAATTCCTGCGCGACCGATTTGGTCATCCCAATCAGCCCGGCCTTGGACGCGGCATAATTGGCCTGCCCCGGATTGCCGGTAACGCCAACGACGCTGGTCACCGAAATAATGCGGCCAAAACGCTGCTTCATCATCGGGCGGGCGGCATCGCGCATCAGCATGAAGGCAGCTTGCAGATTGACCCGCAGCACCGATTCAAAATCCCCATCGCTCATCCGCATCAACAATCCATCGCGGGTGATGCCGGCATTATTGACCAAAATGTCGAGCCGTCCGCCCAGCGCATCGCTCGCCCGCGTAATCAGCGTGCCGACCATCGCACCGTCCGACAGGTCGCACGGTGTCACCACATGGTCGCCGCCCAATTCGGCGGCAAAGGCGGTGAGCTTGGTTTCGTTACTGCCCGACAGCGCGATGCGCGCACCCTGCTGGGCGAGCGCACGGACAATTGCGGAACCGATGCCCCCGCTCGCGCCGGTTACCAGCGCGGTCATTCCCGACAAATCAAACATAAAACTACCCTTATTCAAATGCTTATAATGTGGAGAGATAGGTTTCGATATCGGCCATCGAAATCAGGCTCACCGCCTCCACCTCCGGCGCGATGCGTTTCACCATCGGGGTTAGCACCTTGCCGCCCAGTTCGACAAATTGGGTGACGCCATTTTCCGCCATAGCGGCGATGCTTTCGCGCCAGCGCACCCGGCCCGTCACCTGCTCGACAAGCAGATTGCGCGCCACATCCGCATCGCTGAGCGGCGCTGCCGTGACATTGGCATAGAGGCGGGTGGTGAGCGCACCCATTTGCGTCGCGCCCAGTTTTTCGGCCATGACATCGGCGGCGCTTTGCATCAGGCTGCAATGAAATGGGGCTGAAACGGGCAGCAAAACGCCGCGTTTGATGCCATATTCCTTGACCAGTTCGACGCTGCGTTCAATCGCGCCGCGATGCCCCGAAATCACCACCTGCGATGGGTCATTGTCATTGGCGATTGCGCAGATTTCGCCCTGTGCGGCGGCTTCGCACAGCGCGCTCGCCCGCTCGATATCCGCGCCGAGCAAGGCCGCCATCGCGCCGATACCCACCGGCACCGCAGCCTGCATCGCATCGCCGCGCGCCCGCAGCAATTGCGCGGTCTGGCGGAGCGTGAACGCCCCCGCCGCGCACAATGCGCTATATTCGCCAAGGCTGTGTCCGGCGACAAAATCCGCCTTTTCGGAGAGTTTGAAGCCCCCCTCCCCCTCCAGCACCCGCAACGTGGCGATGGCATTGGCCATAATCGCGGGTTGCGCATTGGCGGTCAGCGTCAAATCCGCCTCTGGCCCCTCTGCCATCAGGCGGAAAAGATTTTGGCCCAGCGCCTCATCCACTTCGCCAAAAACATCGCGCGCGGCGGCGCTGGCATCGGCCAATGCCACCCCCATGCCGACCTGTTGGCTGCCCTGTCCCGGAAAAATAAAGGCTTTCATTACAATATCCTGTTTCAATCTATTTCACGCAGAGGCGCGGAGGCGCAGAGAGGAACATAGCTGTTCACGATGCGCTTGATCCCATCCTTCATCAATTCACCACCAAAATTGAGCAACAGCCCTACGGGCTGATTCATCAGTCGCAAATAGGTCAAAACCTGCTTTGCATGGACGGGAGCCAGCCTCTCAACCGACTTCACTTCAACGATCAACCGGCCCTCAACCAAGATGTCGAGCCGAAATGCATCAGTGAACCGTCGCCCTTCAAATTCAAAGCCAATCGACTGTTGCCGCTCTGTCCGTAATCCAACCTTGTTTAGGCTGTCGGCGAGCACAGTTTCATATACATTTTCAAGCAGTCCTGGCCCCAACGCGCGGTGGATGCGAACCGCTGTATCGACGACGAGCCCGGTCAGCGCGTCGATGTCGATGGGTGGACTCTGCGCCTCTGCGCCTCTGCGTGAAATATCTTCAGGCACCGACAGCGCTAACCCGTAAATCGGCCAAAGGGGACAACCATATTCCCCCCATAATGGCCAATTTCCGCCCGTCCGCCGTAACTTATGTGTGCGCGCTGGCACCAATCGCGGGCGATCCCCTCTGCATCCTTGCCATAGGGGCGGTCATTTTCCTTAATATCGGTGACTTGCCCCAGCCGGATTTCGGCCGGCGGGCTGCGCCACACCGCGCTGGTCAGCGCGAAAAAGCAGCGATCGACCGAATATAGATACTCGCCCACTTCCTCCACCATCAGCACATGCCCCGACACATCGGGCCACAGCGGCGTCCCGACCATCATCGCCGCGCTGATGAGGTTGAAGGCACAGTATTTTTCGCCCACTTTCAACCCGGGTTCGAGGCTGGCGGGGTCACGCCGCGACAACCAAGCGAGCGCGCGTGCGCGCGCGCCTGCATTGCCGTCAATCACCATCGGGCCGTGACACAGGTGCGGAAAACCGGCACGATAAAGAAGGCCGAGCATATAGCTCGCATCCGAATAGCCCATATAGGTTTTGCGTCGCGCGATGGGCGATAAATGCGGCAATACATCCGCTGCGATCCGGCAGGCGCCATATCCGCCGCGCGCAAACCAGATGGCGTCAATATCCTCCCGATTGGCGAATTCGATAAAGGCGGCGGCGCGCTGTTCATCGCTGCCAGCAAAATGGCCGTGCATCGCCGGGTCGGGGATATGCGTCGCGTCGGAAAGGACAAAGCCGGTATCGCCGCCTACTTCATTGGGGGCGCGGCCAAAAACCTGTGGGTGCCAGACCAGTTCGACATCGGGGAAATCGGCGGCAACCTGCGCGTTGGCGCGTTCCATATGTTCGGGCAATATATAGACCGATGGTGCAACAACGCCGATGCGGGTGACCATGTAACGCCCCTTTACCCAAATAGCGCCCGTGCGAGAGTGCAATTGCGCTTTTGCCCAAATAGCCATAGCGGGGGCGGATGACAGAGGCAAAACGCTATTTTTTTTGTGGGATCGGCGGGTCGGGCATGTTGCCGCTGGCACTGCTGGCCCGCGCGCGGGGGGATGTGGTTTGGGGCAGCGACCGCAGCCGCGACCAAGGGCGCACGCCCGATAAATTTTCGTGGCTCGAACGACAGGGCATCCGCCTCTTCCCACAGGATGGCAGCGGATTGGGTGATAGCGCGCAGATTCTTGTCGCTTCGGCGGCGGTGGAGGATGGTGTGCCCGACGTTGCCGCCGCAAATCGGCTGGGCTGTGCGCGGATGACACGCGCCGAACTAAATGCGCAACTGTTCAACGCCGCAAGCCATGCCGTGGGCATCGGCGGCACCAGCGGCAAATCGACCGTCACCGGCATGATCGGCTGGATTTTGCACGCTTTGGGCAAAAGGCCGAGCGTGATGAACGGCGCGGTGATGCGCAATTTTGCCGATGGCGACGCGCCCTTTGCCAGCGCGCTCGTCGGTGACCCCACGCTTTATGTCAGCGAGGTGGATGAAAGTGACGGGTCGATCGCGCTTTATGACGCCGACATTGCCATCGTCACCAATGTCAGCCTCGACCATAAAAGCCTCGACGAATTAAACGGCCTATTTGGCGATTTTCTGGCCCGTGCGCGGGTTGGCATCGTCAATGCCGACGACCCGCTGTCAGCAGGTTTCACAGGCGATAATCTGGTGCGTTTTGGCTTTGGCGCACACGCCGATGTGCGCGGGCGCGACCTGATGCTCGACGCAGATGGTGCGCGCTTTACCGTCCAATGCGGCGATGCACATGCCGAGGTGCATCTGCGACAGGTCGGGCGGCACAACGCCATGAATGCGCTCGCCGCCATAGCCGCTGTCACCCATTTGGGGGTGCCGCTGGCCGATGCAGCGGGGGCGCTCAGCAATTTTACGGGGCTGGCGCGGCGATATGAAATTGTCGGCAGCGCGGGCGGCGTCACCCTGATCGATGATTTTGCCCATAACCCCGACAAAATGGCGGCGACTTTGGCGGCCGCCGGAGCCAGTCCGGGGCGGTTGTTGCTGTTTTTCCAGCCGCATGGCTATGGCCCGCTGCGCCAGATGGGGGCTGAGCTTGCCGCCGCCTTTGCCACAGGGATGCGCGATGGCGATAAATTATTCGTCTGTGACCCCGCTTATTTTGGGGGCAGCGTCGCGCGCGATGACGGGGCCACCCGGCTTGTCGCCAATGTTTTTCGCGCTGGCCGCTGGGCCGCGCATATGACGCACCGCGACAAATGCGCCGAAGCGATGCTGGCCTTTGCCCGCTCTGGCGACCGCATCCTCATCCTCGGCGCGCGCGATGACAGCCTCAGCGATTTCGCCCGCGACATTTTGGCGCGGCTAAACCAACGCACCGCTTGATTTTTGGCGCAATGGGGGTATAGGCGCGCGCTTCGCCCCAGTTTCTGACTGGGCGCGATGATTACCGACGACAGCCGGAGGGGTAGCGCATGGGGCGTTATCAGCGATCGGCCAATATGAAGGATGCAAGGCATGGCTCTTTATGAGCATATCTTCCTTGCGCGTCAGGACTTGAGCCAGGCTCAGGTCGATGCCCTCGCCGAAGGGGCAACGCGCATTGTCGAAGAACAGCAGGGCAAAATTGTCCGCACAGAGAGCTGGGGTCTCAAGCAACTCGCC
>CAUJJQ010000200.1 GCA_963205285.1 Pseudomonadota bacterium
CCCAGTTATTACTAACCGGATTTAATTGTCCGTCGAATTGTGGCGACCGGTAGCTGCCCGCCGTGGCGGCGCCGTCCGGTGAAGGGGCCTCTAAAGGGGGGTTTGATTCGGGTCAACCCATTTTTGCAATTTTATTTCCTACTTTTTTCGAATCTTGGCCGCCCGCGCACCGCAACAGGCTTTTGATGAGCGGTGCAAGTCGCGGGCCGCGCACCAATCGCAACGCTTGGACAATATTTCTATGCTAGGGGCTGGGTAATGCAGTCCGAAAACGCCCTGAACCCTCTGGAAATTACTGATTCGTTCGCAACGGGCGACACAGGGAACAGCGAATCAAAACCGGGACTGACCGGGCAGGTGCGCCGCGCCATATTCTGGCGCACCGGCACGCAGATATTGTCGCAGATCATCAGCTGGACGGTGACCTTGATGGTCATCCGCATCCTAAACCCCGCCGATTATGGGCTTTATGCCATGGCGCAGGTAATGATGACCTTTCTGGATTTTCTGAACGGCTATGGTTTCGCGAGCGCGCTGATCCAGCAAAAGGAGGTCACCCGCCACGCGATTCGCCAAGCGCTGGGGCTGCAGATTTTGATGAACGCGATGATGGCGGCGATGCAATTTGCCGCCGCGCCGCTCATCGCCGACTATTATGGGCAGCCAGTGGTGGCGGATATATTGCACGTCCTGTGCTTCATATATCTGTTTACCCCCTTCATAATCGTGCCCGAAGTGCTGCTCGCCCGGACGTTGGAGTTTAAGAAGCAAGCGATCGTCGGGCTGAGCGCAGCGGCCGTCGGCGCGATGGTCGCGCTGATATTGGCGTTGCAAGGCTTTGGCGTCTGGACTTTGGTATTCGCCCCCCTGTCGATCAGTTGCACCCGCGCCATCGGGTTGATGTTAGCAGCGCGACTGCGGCCCTGGCCTAGCTTTAACTTCAAAGGTGCCGGACATATCGTCAATTTCGGGCTGCTGTTGATGATCAGCCATTTATTCTGGGTGATTCAGTCGCAGAGCGACGTCTTTATCGCCGGACGATTGTTCGATCCGCACCATGTGGGCCTTTATGCAGAATCGCTGTTCCTGACTCAATTGGTGATGTCGAAATTCGTCCCGGCACTAAACCAAGTTGCCTTTCCCGCCTATGCGCGGCTGCAGGATGACCGCGACGCGCTGGCGCAAGGGTTTTTGAACGCGGTGCGGCTGGTCACGCTAGTCACTGCGCCAATTTTCATCGGCATTGCGGCGAGCGCGGCACCATTGGTCGAGATATTATTCGGGCATAAGTGGATCGGCATGGTGCCGATGATGCAGATGCTCGGCCTCGCCACCCCCTTTATGACCGTGCAAATCCTTTTTCCGCCGGTCAATAATGCGATCGGGCGGCCCGACCTCACCATGAAAGCATCGCTGGCCGGCGCACTCAGCTTTCCCATCGCCTTTTTTGTTGGCAGCCGATTCGGCATCCATGGGCTGGCGGCGGCCTGGTTGCTGTGCGCACCATTGCTCCTCCTAGCCACCGCCCATATCGCGGCGCGCGGCAATGGCATCGCGGCGATGCGCGTGCTGAGCGCCGCAGCCCCGGCCATCGGCACCGCCTTGTTGATGGGGGGCATCGTCCACCTGTTGGGACGGGTTATCCCGCCATCGCTGCCGATGGCGGTGCAACTGGGCGCGCTGGTGGGGGCCGGCGCGCTTAGCTATGGTGCGCTCTCCACCCTCTTACAGCGCCGATCACTTTTATATGCGTGGGGTTTGCTCCGCCCCGCACGCGGATAATTGCCCCTCCGGCCTTGCCTAGGCCGGGGCAAAGGCGCATGGCACAAGGGCATGGCAAAATATTCGGAACTCGATAACCCCAGGGTCGCCGCCCATGCCTGGGCGCATTATTGGCGATTGATGCGCTGGATGGCGGGGCTGGCGGTTGGCGCGGCGATTGTTGCAATTGTCGGCCTGTGGTGGCGCAACCCCGGCGCTTCGATCCACCTGTTTATCGCCGCGGCGGCGGGGGTGATTTTTTCGGTGCTGCTGGCTGCCGCGCTGATGGGGCTGGTTTTCCTATCATCGGGCACCGGCCATGATGAAGCGATTGATGATCTGCTGGAGGAAGAGCGTAATCGACCCTGAAGGGCGCAATTATATCAACCCATGATCGCGTCGGGGTCCGCGCGCGACACCAATACGTCGGCTATCGTGTCGAACAATAATTGCATGGCGATGGGTTTATAGAGCACAGCATCTGCGCCGGTTGCGACGCATTCTTGCTCCAAGCCCGGCGATGCATCGGCGGTAACGACGATGATCGGCAAATCGCGCAAATGATCGTTGCGAGAGCGCAAATCGCGCATAACGTCAAAACCGTCCATTTCGGGCATACGAAGGTCGAGCAACAGCACGTCAAACGGGTCGGATTCCAAACGGGCGATACCACTGCGCCCGCCATCCGCCTCTGCCAATTCCAATCCGGCGACGTGCAGCATGTCGCGCACGACGCGGCGGTTCATGGCATCATCCTCTATAAACAGGATTCGCATTACCGGCCGCCTGCCGCCCTTTTGGGCGCATTAAGGGCGTGGGTAGCTGGGTCGGCACCATCGCCGGCCGCGCCATCGCGCGCCGCATTTCCGGCAGCATATCCTTCGGCCTCACGCCATTCGGACAGCAGCTTTGTTACCTTACTACGCGTAAAGGGCGCAAAGGTCACGCGCCCATTTATATCATCTGGCAGCGCATCTGGTTCGACATCGCCCACCAGCAAAATGCGCCCCTGCGGCGGACAGGTTGATGCCTGATCGACAAACTGCGCCAGTGCCGCGCCATCCACCAGCCAGTCGATCGATGCGTGTTGGGCAGCGGTGGCAAATTTGTCAGGATCGTCAATCGGCAGGATTTCCACACCATCGGCGCGCGCCATTGTGGCCAGCATCGCCCGGCGCATCGGGTCGGCGGCCAGCAAGGCGATGCCATATCGACCATCGGCAACTCCGGTCGCGATGGCTATGTTGCCCGGCGCACTTGCAGCCGTCGGGTTCCATGGCAAGAGCACGGTAAAACAGCTCCCCGCCCCTTCGACGCTCTCAAGGCGGATATCGCCGCCCATAGCGCGGGCGATTTGGCGGCAAATGGCCAGCCCCAATCCCGAACCGGCATAACTGCGGCTGCGCGAACCATCGACCTGACGGAACATTTCAAACACCGCTTCGTGCCATTCGGCGGCAATGCCAATACCAGTGTCCCGCACCGCAATCTGCAGATGCCGACCATCACCACCGCGGTCTATCGCCAGCGCAATCTGCCCTTCGCTGGTAAATTTCAGCGCGTTGCCGACCAAATTGGATAAAAGCTGGGTCAGCCGATCCGCATCGACATTGTGTATATTTTCATCAACACTCGCAAAAAATTTGATCGCGATTTGTCGTGCCGCTGCCTCAGTTTGATAGAGGGCGAGCACCCGCTCCGCCAGTTCCACCACATTGGTTGGGCGCGCGTCGATGCGAAAGCCGCCATGTTCCATTTTGGCGACATCCAATATGTCATCGACCAGCGCCTTCATCGTCACACCCGAATCCTGCACCAATTGTATCTGCGCGCGCAAATCGTCGGACACGGTGCGGTTGGCGAGCATGATCTGCGTCATGCCCAAAATGCCGTTGAGCGGGGTGCGAATTTCGTGGCTGGTGGCGGCAAGGAATTCGGTCTTGGCGGCCAATGCCTTTTCAAGCTGCACGTTGATCCCGGCCAATTGTTCGGCGTGGCGATAGGCGCGGTTGCGTGAGCGCAAGGTGAGCAACACCAGCGCGATGAGTAGCGCGACGGTGACCACCGCTGCTGCCGCGACCGTATAAGTATAGCGACGCTGCGACGCGACATCGCGCGCCAATTGTTCGGCGCGCAACCGCTGTATGCGCGATTCCTGCGCCGAAAATTGGAATTGTGCGGCAAGCAAGGCCGAACGGTTGGATGCCGTCAATTCGGTATCCGCATCATCGAGCCGCCGCACCGCCTCTAGCTGGCGCAGTGCCTCGGCGGCGTTGCCGGTGCGCTCTGCCAATTGATAGGCAATATAATGTAGGCGCCGGTAAGGCGCGGGTGAGGTTTCTGGCGAAACACCTTTAAACGCGGCGTCGAGCAGGCGTGACGCTTCCAAAGTCTGTCCTCGCGCCATCGCCGCCATGACAAGGACTCGATAACCTGTCGCCCGCATCTCCGGATGCGTGATCCGTTCCATCGGCCCCATGCGGGCAAGCGCGGCAACTGCCGCATTAAAGTTTCCGAGCGATGCTTGCGTCCACGCGATATTGCTGTCGATCATCGCCAATTGGCTGGCGAGGCCAAGCTGGGCCGCCATCACCCGTGCCCGTTCAAAATATGGCAATGCCGCTGCAAAATCTTCCTGCGCCAACCATGATACGCCGACACCATTGGCATAACTTAGTTGAAACATCGGATCATCGGGCAGTATTTGCAATGCCAGGGCGAGGTAACGCCGAGCGGTCACGCCGTCCCCCACCACATTGTAAAGCATCGACAATGCAAACAGGCTTTCCCCCTGACCGCGCAAATTTCGAGCCGCGATAAAGCCCAATTGCGCCTGACGATAATCGCGCAGCGCAGCGCCGAAATCGCGCGCACCAAATGCCATCAGGCCGTGCAGCAACGACACACGCGCGCCGTCCAACCGTCCGGCGGCTCCCGCACGGTGCAGCGCGGTCAGTTGGTCTAAGCTGGTGCGTGCGCCCGTCGCATCGCCGCTGCGAAATTGTGCGCGCGCCAGCACCGACAATATTTCGGCCCGCCTGTCGACATCCTCCGCGCGCGCCAGATCGGCCTGCGCCTGTGCCAGAACCGCCGCCGGGTCGCGCGCGAGCGGTAGCGCCATATTTTCGCTATAGCTGACCCGCGGTGCCGCCCAGGCGGACACAGGCACCACCAACAGCAGGAAGAAAAGACCGCGTTGAACGATCAGCCGGGTCACGCCCGCTTCCAGATATGGTGGTCGCGCAGCGCCCGCCCGTCAAAGGGAATGGTGATTGACGCGGGATCAAAACGATCAAGAAAGGCGGGCAGTGCATCGACCCGCATCGGCCGGCCGATCAGAAACCCCTGCATCGAATCGCAACCCATCACCGTCAGCAAGGCATGGGCGGCAGGGGTTTCCACCCCCTCTGCGGTTACCTGCATGCCCAGCGCATGGGCAAGGTCGATGGTCGAACGCACAATCAACGGGTCACGATGGCTGGTGCCGAGCGAGGTAATGAAGCTTTTATCAATCTTCAGCTCATCCGCCTCAATCTGTTTAAGGTAGGTGAGCGAGGAGAGCCCCGATCCATAATCGTCGATGGAGATGGCAAAGCCCGCCCCGCGCAACCGGCGGATATTGGCAAAGGCAAGATCGGGATCGCCGATCACCGACCGTTCGGTAACCTCTATGCCGAGATCGACCCCCGGGCGGCCGGGCATCTTGCATAATTGGGCGACGATTTCTTCGTCGGTCAACAAGCCCGCCGACAGATTGACGAAAATGCGCACCGCATAGCCCGCATTGCGCAATTGCGCCTGATCGACAATCGCCTGCTCAAAAGTCCACAGGGTGAGCGGGCGGATCGTCCCCGATTGTTCGGTGCGTTCGATAAAGCGATCGGGAAGGAGCAGTCCGCGTGCCGGATGATCCCAGCGCAACAACGCCTCCACCGCATCGACGCGGCCCGAACGCATGTTGAGTTTAGGCTGATGCGTCAGGCGAAATTGTGCCTCACTCAGCCCGCGCAGCACCTCACCATCGGCAAAGCTTAACGCAGGCTGCGAATCGCGAAGCGGCAGCGCATCGGTCAAAAGGCCAGGCAAATCCATGCGGTGACATTGCCTGAAACCCCTAAAAAAATGCTTAATTTTCGGGGCTTTTGCCACCCAGTGCGCAGTAAAATTTGTCAAATGGTTAACAAAGGATTAAATATGTTTGGCAAGTATAAGGAGCCTGACCATGGTGCTTTCGATCCTGGCCGACGCCTTTTACGGCAAAGATACAACGGGCGACGTTTTTCCCCCGTTCTAACTGGCCGTAGCTATGCGTCCATGGTCGTGCAGCCAAGTGGCTGCGCAACAGACTATGCCATAGAATATCTGAAATAGGGGGGCCAAAAGCCCCCCTATTTTTCATTGTATTTCAGTATATTAATCCGATTTCGCGACGGCGTGTCGGGCAAATAGCCATTGGCGGATGGCGCTCGCCAAATTGGGCGCAGGCGCTTGTTCAAGGCGTGCAGCATCGATTTGCGCAACCAACGCGTTGACCGGCAGGCCCGACCGTAAGGCCTCCCCGCACAGGGCATCCCAAAATAACGACTCGATTCGAATCGAGGTGACGTGACCGGCAAATGTAACGCTGCTTTTATGCGCTACGTCGAATAGAACGGCATAATACATGTGCGGGCCACCGTAGATCTAA
>CAUJJQ010000201.1 GCA_963205285.1 Pseudomonadota bacterium
GTCGATTATGTCGGCGCGGGGACGATCGAGTTTATCGCCGATGCGTCAGAGGGACTTCGCGCAGACCGTATTTGGTTCATGGAAATGAACACACGGCTGCAGGTTGAACATCCAGTGACAGAGGAAATCACCGGCGTTGACCTGGTCGAATGGCAATTGCGCGTTGCATCGGGCGAGCCATTGCCGAAGCGTCAGGATGACCTCTCCATCGATGGTTGGGCGATGGAGGCACGGCTATATGCCGAAGATCCAGCGAGCGGTTTCCTGCCCAGCATCGGGCGGCTCGACCTGTTTCAATTGGGGGAGGCGGACGGCGGGCGGGTCGACACTGGCGTTACCGAGGGGGCGGAAATATCCCCATTTTACGACCCGATGATCGCCAAGTTAATCGCGCATGGCGAAGATCGCGACGACGCACGCGAGACATTGGCCGACATGTTGGACGACAGCGCCGTCTGGCCGGTCAAGACCAACGCCGCCTTTTTGCTCCGCGCGCTCGCCCACCCGGATTTTGTGGCAGGCGATGTCGATACTGGCCTGATCGGGCGCGACGATGGGGCGATGACCGCCCCGCCACAGCCCAGTGATGCCGCCAAAACCAACGCCGCGATGGCGATGGTCGCACCCTCCCCCCACGCTGGTTTCCGGTTGAATGCGCCAGACCGGCGCGATGCCCTGTTCCTGCTCGATGGGGATGCGGTGACAGTGACGCTCCACGGCCCCGGCAGTGCCGATCCGCAGGCCGCGATGCTGGTCGCCGAAGCGGGTGCGGTCTGGCAAATGACCCCCTATCGTCACGATGCGCGCGGCGGCGGCGGCGCTGGCGATGGCGCCATTTTATCGCCCATGCCGGGCAAGGTGATTGCGGTTGCGGTTGCTGTGGGCGATGCGGTGGTCAAGGGACAGAAACTCCTGACGCTGGAGGCGATGAAGATGGAACACAGCCTTGTCGCGCCATTTGACGGGGTGGTTGCTGAATTGCTGGTCAGCGCGGGCGCGCAGGTGCAAGTCGAAGCGCTGCTGGCGCGCATCGCGGCGGCGGAGTGAGCGACCTCGTCCTTCGCGACGCGACGCGGGCGGATCTTCCCGCCATCCACGCGATGCTCGCCGAAGAGACGATCCCGCCAGGGCGCGAAACTGACCCGTCGGACCCGCGGTACCTTGCCGCCTTCGAAGCTATCGACGCTGACCCGAACCAGCGCCTGATCGCCGCCGAACTCGAGGGACGCGTCGTGGGAACGATGCAACTGAGCTTCCTTCCCGGGCTGTCCTTCATCGGCAGCTGGCGTGGGCTGATCGAAGCGGTCCGCATCGTGGCCGAGCTGCGCGGGCAAAAACTCGGCGAACACATGATCCTTTGGGCGGTCGAGCAATGCCGCGCGCGCGATTGCAAGCTCGTCCAGCTCACATCGTCGGTGACCCGCACCGACGCACACCGCTTTTACGCCCGGCTCGGCTTTGTCCAAAGCCATGTCGGCTTGAAACTCCATTTAAGGGACTGAACATGGCCGGACGTTTTTTTGATGATTGGACGGTCGGGGACAAGATCACCCACGACATTCGCCGCACGGTGACAGAGACGGACAATCTGCTGTTCACCACCATGACGCATAACCCCCAGCCGCTGCATCTGGATGCAGAGGCGGCGCGCGCGTCCGAATTTGGCCAGATCCTCGTCAACGGCACCTTCACATTTTCGCTGATGGTGGGGCTCAGCGTCGGCGACACGACGCTGGGCACGCTGATCGCCAATCTGGGTTATGACAAGTTGACGATGCCCAAGCCGGTTTTCATCGGCGATACGCTCTATGCGACGAGTGAGGTTATCGCGCTCAAACCATCGGCATCGCGCCCCGGCGCGGGGATTGTGACCTTTCGCCATCAGGCGATCAACCAGCGCGGCGAAGTGGTGTGCATGTGCGAACGTGCCGCCCTCCTCAAAGGGCGGGCGCAATGAAACTGCGTTCGCTGTTATTTGTGCCCGCCGACCGGCCCGAACGCTTTGCCAAGGCGGCGGCGAGCGGGGCCGATGCCATCATCCTCGACATCGAAGACTCGGTGGCGCTCAGCCAGAAAGCTATCGCGCGTGAAGCGGTGGCGGCATGGCTGTCGGGCGCGCCCCCCTGCCCCAGCTTTGTCCGGGTCAACCCGCTGTCGTCGGGGATGACGGGCGATGATCTGGCGGCGGTTCTGCCGCACCGGCCCGATGCCATCGTCTTTCCCAAGGCCGAAGGGGCGGATAGCATCGCCACGCTCGACAATATGATGCGCGATATTTTGGGTGCGGGCGGGGCCCTGCCCCCCATTCTGCCCATCGCCACAGAAACCCCGGCGGCGATGTTCGAACTGGGCAGTTACCGCCATGTTGCCGCGCGGCTCATCGGCCTGACATGGGGGGCGGAGGATTTGCCCGCCGCCATGGGCGCGGTGACGGGGCGCGAATCGGATGGCCGCTTTACCCCGCCGGTCGAAATGGCGCGCAGCCTGTGCCTGTTCGGCGCGCATGCCGCCGCCATCGCCGCCATCGAAACCGTCTATCCGCAATTTACCGATGTGGATGGTTTTGCCGCCTACCTGTCCCGCGCGCGGCGTGATGGTTTTACCGGCAGCCTAGCCATCCACCCGGCACAAGTCACGGCGATCAACACCGCGTTCAGCCCAAGCGCGGAGGAAATCGCGCATGCCCGCGAAATCATCAGCGCCTTTGCTGCCAACCCCGACGCCGGGACGCTGCAAATCGGCGGGCGGATGGTCGATGCCCCGCATTTGAAAGCGGCCCGCGCGCTGATCGCCCGCGCCGGTTAGTTACGCAAAATCAATCCATTCGCCGCCGCGCGCTTCGACCATATCGGCGCGGTTATGCGTAAAATCGCGCGCATCATGCCGTTCATGGAGTTGGCTGTCGGGCGCGCCAAAGCGGCGGTTGACCATCCGCCCACGCTGCACGGCCGGACGCGCGCCCACTTGGTCGACCCAACGGTCAAGGTGGCGATATTCCGCCACCGACAGGAATTTTTGCACGCCATAAATCTCACGCATCAGGCCGCCATACCATGGCCAGATCGCCATATCGGCGATGCTATAATCATCCCCCGCCATATATTGGTTGTTGGCCAAATGGCTGTCGAGCACATGTAATTGCCGCTTCACCTCCATCGCGAAACGGTTGATCGGATATTCCATCTTAAACGGGGCATAGGCGTAAAAATGGCCCAGCCCGCCGCCGACATAGGGGGCGCTGCCCATCTGCCACATCAGCCAGTTCATCACCTCTGCCCGCCCCCGTCCGCTGCTCGGCAGAAATGCCCCGAATTTTTCGGCCAGATAAAATAACATCGACCCCGATTCGAACAGGCGCACCTGCGGCGTCACGCCGCGGTCCACCATCGCAGGGATTTTGCTGTTGGGGTTGACCGCGACAAAGCCGCTCGAAAACTGGTCGCCGCCCATGATGTTAATCAGCCAAGCATCATATTCCGCGCCACCATGCCCCAGTTCGACCAATTCTTCGAGGCAGATGGTCACCTTCACCCCATTGGGGGTGCCCAGCGAATAAAGCTGGATCGGGTGTTTGCCGACCGGCAAGTCTGCATCATGCGTTGCGCCCGAAATGGGGCGGTTGATATTGGCGAACTGGCCGCCGCTCGGCGCATCCCATGTCCATACCTCCCCCGGCATATAACCGGGCGGCTGGCTCTGCGCGGGATCATAATCGGCCATGAACTATCCTTTTAATTCAGCATTTCCTTGAGCGGCACCGCGCAGTTGGTCAGCAAATTGGGGTCGATGGCGGCGCGCGCTACCACCAATGCCTTGCCCTGCACATAATCCTTCATCGCATTGACACAGTCGAGCGCGATGACCCGCCCCTGTTTCAAATAAATAACCGAAAAGCTGCGGGCACCCATATCCCCGCGCACCAGCGTCGCGTCATAGCCGGTCGACAGCCCCACCGTCTGCAACTTCAAATCATATTGGTTCGACCAAAACCATGGCACGGCGCCATAGGGTTGCGGCTCGCCGAGCAGTCCCTTTGCCACCATATTGGCCATATCATTGGCATTTTGCACCGATTCCAGCCGCATCAACGCGCCGTCGGCAAAGCCATTTTCATGCGCTGCGCAATCACCAATCGCCCAGATATCGGCAAGGCTCGTCGCGCCATGCGCATCGACACGCACCCCGCCCAACGCCCCCTCTGCCCCTGCCGCGATCAGCGGTTCGACCGACGGAATGATGCCGATGCCAACCAAGATATGGTCTGCCGGAATGATCATGCCATCCGCCAGTTCAACTCCCGTTGCACGCGAACCATCGCCGACGATGGCCTCTATCTGCACGCCCAAACGCACATCGACGCCATGCGCGCGATGTTCGCTTTCGTAAAAACGGCTGAGCGCTTCGCCCGCCACGCGCGCCAAAACCCGGTCGAGCGCCTCCAGCAACACCACCGATTTGCCCGCTTTGGCAAGGCCTGATGCCGCCTCCAGCCCGATATAGCCGCCGCCGATGATGACAAAGCGGTCGTGCGCGCCTGCCGCCGCAATCATCGCATCGGCATCGGCCAGATTGCGCACGCCATGGACATTGGCAAAACCGGCATCGAGCGCGCCGCCGGGGATGGGCAATGGGCGCGGCGCGCCGCCCCCCGCCCAGATCAGCCGCCCATAGCCAATGTTGCGCCCGTCGTGCAGACTTACCTGATGGGCAGGTGCGTCAATCGCCACAACCTCGACCCCCAAAATCATTTCGATCTGGCGGTCACCCCAAAATGCAGGGGGACGGATGTGCAATTGCTCGGTGGTTTTTTCGCCAGCAAAATATTCTTTGGACAGCGGTGGACGTTGGTAAGGCAGGGTCGTTTCCGCGCCGATAATCGCCAGCGATCCGGCAAAACCGCCCTGCCGCAATGCAATCGCCGCCTGCGCCCCACCATGCCCGCCACCAACAATCAAAATGTCGAAATTTTGCACTCTAAATTGCCCTTGCACCTGAAATTGCCCGCTGAACTTGCCGATAATTTCCAACGAGCATCGCATGCCCTTGTCAAGCTTCGGTCAAGCATCGGTCAAGCTTCACACAATATTTGGTGGTTGCTGGCGCTTGGCCACTCGGGATTTTTCCGGGCAAATGGCCCCCCGGACGGCGGCTGTCGGAAACGAAGGCTTCAGACGGATACGGCCCCCCTTTCGCGTTGTTCGTGCCGTAATTTCCGAGCCGTGAAATGTGCCATTTCACTCGAAATCACGGGCGCGCGCGGGAGTTTTCCGGGCAAATGGCCCCGGCCGGTGGCTGGCGGAAACGTGGGCTGCGGTCGGGA
>CAUJJQ010000202.1 GCA_963205285.1 Pseudomonadota bacterium
GCAGGGGGCAAAGTCCGCCCGAAAATATCGGTGTTGGGCGGGCGAGTATAACAGGCCGACAGCAATAATGCTGCACCCCCCAGCAACCCCCAATTTATGGCGCGACCCCATGTCATGACGTCATATTGCCGTAAAGCGAGCGGGCTTGCCAGAATATTTCGCGCGCCTTTGGGCCTAAAGCTCGGAAAGTGCCGCCGCCAATGGCGTTAACGATCCGTCATGGGTTAAATCCAGTTGCAGGGGCGTCACCGAGATATAGCCATCGGCAATCGCTTCCAAATCGCTGTTGTGCGCCGGTGTATGCTCGATGCCGTGCAGCCCGAACCAATAATAGGGGTAGCCGCGCGGATCGACCGCTTTGACAATTGAACCGCGCGCATAATCATGAAAGCCCTGCCGCGCGACGCGCACGCCCTTTACCGCATCGGCGGCAATGGCCGGAAAATTGATGTTGAGTAGCGTGCGGGGCGCAATCGGAAAATTGATGAGCGCGCGCAGGAGGCGCGGCCCCCATGCGGCGGCAGCGCCAAAGGGGACATTGTCCCCCATCCCCTCCCGGTCATAAACTTGGCTGAGCGCGATGGCGCGCACGCCCGCCAACGCCCCCTCCATCGCTGCAGAAACGGTGCCCGAATAAGTGACATCATCGCCCAGATTGGCCCCGCGATTGACGCCCGAGAGGATAAGGTCGGGCCGACCGCCCATAACCTCTGCCATCCCCAGCATCACCGCGTCGGTCGGGGTGCCGGCAACCGAAAAGCGCCGCTCGCCATGTTGGCGCAGCCGCACCGGGCGCGACAGGGTCAGTGAATGGCCCGCGCCCGATTGTTCCTCCGCCGGTGCGCAAACCCAAATATCGTCGGACAATGTGGCGGCCATGGTTTCGAGCACCGCCAGCCCCGGCGCGTGATAGCCATCATCATTGGTGAGGAGGATGCGCATCCTATGGCTCCAGCCGGGTGATGCCACCCATATAGGGGTGGAGCGCTGCGGGCAGGGTGACACTGCCGTCAGCTTGTTGCCCATTTTCCAATATGGCGACCAGCGTGCGCCCAACCGCCAGCCCCGAACCGTTGAGCGTATGGACAAGGTGCGGGCTTTTGTCCGCGCCCGAACGATAGCGCGCGTTCATTCGCCGTGCCTGAAAATCCCCGCAGTTGGAGCAGGAGGAGATTTCGCGATAGGCATTTTGCCCCGGTAACCACACTTCCAGATCATATGTTTTGCGCGCGGCAAAACCCATGTCCCCGCTGCACAGTAGCATCCGGCGATAGGGCAACTCCAACGCTTCCAGCACCGCTTCGGCGGCCAGCGTCTTGCGTTCCAGTTCGGCATCGCTCGCCTCTGGCGCGACGATCGACACCAGTTCGACCTTCCAAAATTGATGCTGGCGGATGTAGCCGCGCGTGTCGCGCCCCGCCGAACCCGCTTCGCTGCGGAAACAGGGGGTAAGCGCGGTCATACGCAGCGGCAGCGCGCTTTCGTCCAAAATCTGTTCGCGCACCGCGTTGGTTAGGCTCATCTCACTGGTTGAAATTAGCCAGCGCCCGTCGGTGGTCTGGAACAAATCTTCGCGGAATTTGGGCAATTGCGTGGTGCCAAAGGCGGCATCGTCGCGCACGAGGAGCGGGGTTGCACATTCGATATAGCCCGCGCCAGTCGTCTGCATGTCGATCATGAATTGACCGATTGCGCGTTCGAGCCGCGCCATCTGCCCCTTCAAAAAGGCAAAGCGTGCGCCCGACATTTTGGCTGCGGCTTCAAAATCGAGGCCGAGCGCCGGAGCAAAATCAGCATGTTCGCGCGGGGTGAAGTCGAATGTGCGCGGGGTGCCCCAGCGTTTTTGTTCGACATTTCCGGCCTCATCCACGCCCAACGGCACATCATCGGCGGGCAAATTGGGAATGGCGGCCAGCGTGTCGCGGATCTGCTGGCCCAGCACCTGCGCCTCCCCCTCCAGCGTGGGGAGGCTTTGTTTGAGGGCCGCGACCTCCGCCTTCAGCGCGTCAGCCGCCGCGTTATCCCCCTTGGCCATCGCCGCGCCAATCGCCTTGGACGCTTCGTTGCGCCGCGCTTGGCCCGCCTGCGCGTCGGTTACCAGCGCGCGGTGACGCTTGTCATCGGCCAAAATGGTGTCGGCCTGGGGGGGCAGCCCACGGCGCGACAGACCCAGGTCAAAGGCGGCGGGGTTGTCCCTGATGGCGCGAATATCATGCATGGCAGCGCGCTAAACGTCCGCGCCCACCAAGGCAAGCGCATAGGGTAAGCGCATAGAAAAGGGGCGGCTGCATCGCTGCAGCCGCCCCATTGCCCCGGCGTTGCTGCGCCGGTCTGCGCGACCTGTTAGGCCGCACAGGTGGAGTTTTTGCCGTCCTTGCCGTCCTTGCGTTTCAGGCGGCGGCGCGTGACCAGCGCGGCAGCGGCTGCACCGAACAACAGCACCATCGGCGGGGCTGGAACATCGGTGCCGCTCGACGTGCCGCTCGACCCGCCCGAACTGGACGAAGAGGAGCTGGAACTGCTGCTCGACGAGGATGAAGAGGTCGAACTGGTCGATGTGCCAAAGCTCGACGATCCGCCCGAACTGGACGAGGAGGAACTGGAGCTGCTGCTCGACGAGGAGGAGCCACCAAAGCTCGACGAACCACCAAAGCTCGACGATCCGCCCGACGAGGAACTCGACGACGAAGAGGAACTGCTGCTCGACGACGAAGAGGAGCTGGAGCTGCTCGTCGACACGCCGGAGGAGGTTGAAACCCCGCCGGTTGAGGTCGACACGCCGGAGGAGGTTGAAACGCCGCCGGTTGAGGTCGAGACGCCGGAGGATGTCGATACCCCGCCGGTGGAGGTTGAAACCCCGCCCGTCGACGTGCTCACGCCCCCGGTCGATGTGCTAACGCCGCCCGTCGATGTGCTGACACCACCTGTCGAGGTGCTGACGCCACCTGTCGATGTAGATGTGCTCACCCCGCCGGTCGAGGTTGAAACCCCCCCAGATGTGGACGACGATGTGGACGAAACCCCGCCGGTCGATGTCGACACACCGCCGGTTGACGAGGATGTGCTGCCGCCCGACGTTGATGTCGAACCACCCGAGGTGGAGGTGCTGCCGCCCGATGTGGTCGAGGAAATGACGATGCTGCCACCGCTCGACCCGCCGCCGCTGCTGCCGCCAAAGAAACCACCGAAAAAGCCGCCGAAGCCGCCACCAAAGCCGCCACTGCCGCCGATAACGATCGGGTAACCGCCGCTCGACCCGCCGCCATATTCACCGCTGGGACGCGGTAAAGGCACCGGCGCGCCGGTTGTCGTGATCACGGTGGGTTGCGCAGGAATGATCGTCCGGCGCGTCACCACCCGGCGCACGCGCTGGATGGAACGGGCGCGGGCCACGCGGTGCGGGCGAGCGCGATGGACGACGCGCGAACGCATTTTGGGAACCGAGCGCACATTGCTGACGCGCTCACGCGCAACCGAAGGCTGGCTCAATTGCACGGCACCCGTGCCAATCAACGCCCCCCCGCAGGTGCAGGCACAAAGTTTTGCCAAGGCCATGCGTACCGACATTATCGTCTCCACCTTAATCTTGTCGGGGTGATGCGCGCTTTGTTGACGCTACATGCCCCATTTGGCTTTTCCCATCGCAGTCCAGCGCTCCTTTGGCGCTTTCTACTATATGGATGCAATGGCTTTAACCATGGATGCCTTACCAATTCACCCCCTGTCGGGCCATCTTGGACGGATTCGGGACAAATTGTTTCAAAATCGGACAGGCTGTGCGCCATTTCCTATGGGTGCACGCGTGACGATATGCCCCTTGCGGCACCCGCTTGCGCTGCCTATAGCCGCGCCTGTCGCACGCCGAGAGAGACGGTAGCGGCCCATAAGATGCAGCGACAAAGCCTGCACGACATTTTGGAACCGCGCGTGCAATGTCGGGAGCATCAAAGCACATGTCCTCCTCCCCAACGGGTGCTACAGCCCAAAGCGACGATCATGAAATGGGCGACGGCCTGCCGCATCGGCCCAGCCTCACCCCCGACGGCTATGTCCCCGGCGATGACGAAGTCTTTATGAATCCGCGCCAGCAGGCGTTTTTTCGCCGCCTGTTGGTCGATTGGAAACGCAATATCATGGACGAAGCGGAATTGACGCTCGCCCACTTGCAAGAAGGGCCGCTGCGCGAACCCGACCTGACCGACCGCGCTTCGAGCGAAACCGACTGGGCCATCGAATTGCGTACCCGCGACCGGCAACGCAAGCTTATCTCCAAAATCGACGCGGCGTTGCGCCGTATTGATGAGGGCGAATATGGCTATTGCGAAGTGACCGGCGAACCCATCGCGCTCGCGCGGCTGATCGCCCGGCCGATCGCCACGATGACGCTGGAAGCGCAGGAAGCCCACGAACGCAACGAACGCATTTCACGCGACGATTAACCCCATTCTAACCCCCTGCTTCTAATCCCATAACTTCAATTACAGGGTCGGCGCGTACCAGCGGCAGGCATGGGGGCGCTTTGACCCGGTTTTGGCGGGATTGGGTAGAATGAAGCATGATGTCCCTGGCGATATGGATTTTGAGGCGCTGGCGCTGCGCGGGAACCGGCGCGACAGCATGTTCTTAAAAGCCGTGGCGCATGTAGAGCGTGTGGATGGCAGCTTTGACATCGTCATCCGCAACCTGTCGGCGGGCGGGATGCTCGCCGATAGCAAGGTCGAATTTGCCGTTGGCGAAAATGTTGCGGTCGAAATTACCCGCATCGGCAAAATTCCAGGACAGGTGGCGTGGGTGCAACCGGGGCGCTTTGGAGTCCGGTTCGATGTGGCGGTCGATCCGCGCGATGCGCTGCGCCCGGTGGCCGTGCGCCCGACCACCAAGCGCGCGCCACGCGCCGCGCCTGTCGTGCGCCGGGCGCGGGTGATTCGTTGAATTAGCGAAAAAACAGGTCTCTGTGCGCATTTGGGGGCAAGAATATCCTGCCCCCTTGCGCGTTTAATGCGCCTTTAACCCGTGATAAGACTATCCTTAATCTTGAGTTTGGCGCGCTTCAGCTCCGCAATAATCCCCATATTCGGTTGCGGACGCGCCGATTCGGTCGCGATGCGCGATTCGAGGTCGGCATGACGCGCCAACAATGCCTCGATATGGGGGTTATGGACGGAAACAGCCTTGGACATGCCATAGTCTCCCTTCAGATGGGCTTTCACCTATATGCCGGACGCTGCAATGGCGGCGTTCGGGTCGATTCGCGGTGCGAATCAGACAGGTAGCAATGAAACAGGAAAGCGATGCCTTGTCGCCAATAAAAATGATGAATCCGGGTTTTACCACGACCAGCGGATTGCCGGATGCTATAAGCATTTTATGGACGCCAATGACAAATATGGCATGGTGACAATATGACGCAGGATGAAATGCAGCGCCGTTTGGATGTCGTGCGGGTTGAACACCGCGACCTTGATGCTGCGATCAACGCGCTCGGCGCGATGGCGGTGCCCGATCAGATGGCGGTTGCGCGGCTTAAGAAACGCAAATTGCGCCTGCGCGATGAAATGGCGTGGCTTGAAGACCGGTTGGTGCCCGACATTATCGCCTGATCCCAAACATCGTTACCGACGATTCCATTTTGGCACAGCTTGGCATGGCAACCGCGTTGCCTTCGCAAATCGGGCAGGGCAGAGCTTGCACGATGAGCGCACGGCGGATCAACATGCAACCATCTTTGGCGGCAAGCCTTTATAATGATGCGCTTTTATTGGCGGATGAGGCGCGTGGCTGGTTTGACCGCGCACTTGTCAGCCAGCCCTTGCGCAGCGGCGCGGGCGTCCATGCCGCACTGATCGCCAGCCAGGAAGGCGGCGATGCAGAAACATTGGCGCTCCAAAATTGGCACGCGCGCTGCGACCCGGCGCTGCGCATTGCGCTGTCGTGCGAATCGCTGCGCCTGACGACGCGGTTGATGCACATCATCGCATGGCTATTGTTGCAACGCGCGATTGCGAGCGGCGAGTTATCAGCGGATGCCGCGCTTTTGCCGGCCAATCGCCTTGGCCCGTCTCCCTATATCGATGACGCGCTGATTGCGCAGCTACCCAGCGCGGCGCAGCGGTTAATCGGCCAGAGCAGCGACCTGTACCGCCGGGTGGCGAGCCTTGAAAGCGCACAGGCACAGGCCGACGCGCCCAGCGAACCGCCGGTGGTGGCACGCTTTTTCGCGCAATTGCAGGCGGCGTTCTAGTTCAAACAGGCTTGCCAGCGGGCCGCGTTTATCAGACAGGCGGGCGATGCAGCGGCGCGCAATATGGACAGGCCTGGCCCTTGGGGTGTGCTTTGCCGCGCTGATCGGCCTTGCCGCCCCATTGCATGCGCAGGATGCAGCGATTGTGCCGCCTACTGAAAATGCCGACGATATTTTGTCGGTCGATGCGCCGATGGCCGAATTGCCCGATCTGGGCGTTGATTGGCCCGATGGCGCGCCGCTTCCCACGCTCCCTCCGCTGCTCCCACCGGCATCAGTGGCCGATGCTGGGGCCGATGCCCCAAATGCATCGGCCGACCTTGCCACCAACAGCGATGATATGGCGATTGAGGATGATGTTGAAATTGCGACCGGCGCGCTGCCAACGCCACAGGATGATGGCGCGGCGGTTTTGGCGACCAGCGACGGCAATTTGCCATATCATGTCGAGCTTCAGGGGTTGGACGGGGTCGCCAACCGCCGTTTCCAGACGCGTTTTGACGAACTATCGACTTTGCTCGCCGGGGCCGATGATGCGGCGAGCGCGGCCCAGATTTTGCGCCGCGCGCGCGAAGATGGTGAATTGCTCGACCAATTGCTCGACAATGACGGCTATTATGATGCGATGGTCCGCCAAAGCTTTGCGCGCGATGCATATGGCATCATCGTGCGCTATTTTATCGAGGCGGGGCCGCGATATCATTATGATGCGGTAACGCTCCCCGGCATTGAAACGCTGGGCGATGCGGGTGAAATTGCGCGGATAACCCGGCTTTTCGGCATCAACGCGGGTGATGCGGTCATCGCCGACCGTATCGTCAAATCGCAGGCAGTGCTTGCTGCCGAACTGCCCGAAACGGGATATCCATTTGCCGTCGTTGGCGATGAAGCGTTGGTTGTTGATCATGACAGCATGGGCGCGCAATTGACGCAGCCCGTGCAACCGGGCGCGCGGCTCCATTTCGGGCAAATTATCGCCGATGATGGCGGCCTGTTCGGCGCCCCGCATCTGGCACGGATCGCACGCTTCCAAAGTGGGGAGATGTTCCGCCAGTCGGCGATCGAGGATTTGCGCCGCGCGATCATCGCCACCGGACTTGCCGCATCGGTGCGCATCGAACCGCAGCCAAGTACAGATGGGACAAGCACCGACATTGCGGTCAATGTTGTGCCCGGCCCGCTGCGCAGCCTGACCGGTGCCATCGGTTATGGCACCGGCGATGGTTATCGCATCGAATTGGGCTGGCAGCATCGTAATTTTTTCCCGCCAGAAGGGGCGCTCAGCGTGCGTGGCGTACTCGGCACGCGCGAACAATTGGGCAGTGTCAGCTTTCGGCGGCATAATTGGCGCGGGCGTGACAGGGTGCTGACCGTCGAATTATTGGCGAGCAATGCCAATCTGCCGGCATTTGACGCCCAAACCATCCGCTTTGCCGCGCGTGTCGAACGGGCATCGACGCTGCTTTACCAGAAACAATGGACATGGTCGCTGGAAAGCGAATTGATCGGCACCGACGAACGCGCCTTTGCCCTGCCGCGCATGGCGCTGGTGTCGCGGCGTTATGCAATCGCCTCAATCGGTGGACAGATTGGTTATGATGGGTCGAATGATCTGCTCGACCCGACGCGTGGATACCGTGTGTCGGCGCGACTTTTCCCGGAAATATCCTTTCAGGAACAGTTTTTTGGCTATGTCCGCGCACAGGTGGACGCCAGCGGATATTGGCCGCTAACGGGGCGCAGCGTATTGGCGGGTCGGGTGCGTTTTGCGACCATCGCCGGGGCATCGCGCGATGCCATTGCCCCGTCGCGCCGCCTATATGCCGGCGGCGGCAGTTCGGTGCGCGGCTTTGGCTATCAGGCGGTGGGGCCGCGTGATCCGCTCGGCAACCCATTGGGTGGGCGCAGCCTTGGCGAATTTTCTTTGGAAGCGCGTGTCCCCGTCTGGGGGGCGTTTTCGATAGTGCCCTTTGTCGATGGCGGCGCGATCGGCAGCGGGGCGATGCTGGATGGGTTGGATTTTGACAACATGCGCTTTGGCGCCGGTTTGGGGGTGCGTTACGCCAGTAATTTCGGGCCGATCCGCGTCGATGTCGGCACGCCGATCAACCCGCGCCCCGGCGATAGTCGCATCGCCGTCTATGTCTCGCTGGGGCAAGCGTTTTGACCGGGCGGCTGATGCGCGTGGCGGCATGGGTGGGCGCGACTTCGCTCGCGCTCCTCGTGCTGGCCGCGCTTGCGCTCGCGCTGCTCGATACATCGCCGGGCAAAAGATTTTTGATCGACCGTATCGCCGC
>CAUJJQ010000203.1 GCA_963205285.1 Pseudomonadota bacterium
ACCGTGCGCGTCTCGCTCTCGGCTGAACCCGAAGAAGAAGTGCGCGTCGGCTTTGAAATGCTCAAAGCATTGGGCCTGCGCACGCGCGGAGTGCGCGTCGTTTCCTGCCCCAGTTGCGCGCGCCAGGGATTTGATGTCATCCGCACGGTGGAGAAATTGGAAGAAGCGCTGGCGCATATCCGCACCCCCATGTCGCTGTCGGTGCTGGGCTGCGTCGTCAACGGGCCGGGCGAAGCGCGCGAAACCGACATCGGTATAACCGGCGGCGGCAATGGCAAGCATATGGTCTATTTATCCGGCGTCACCGACCATCACGTCGCCGATGCCGACATGATTGCCCATATCGTCCAATTGGTCGAGGCAAAGGCGGCTGAAATAGAGGCAGGGCGCGCGGTCAGCATGGATGTGACGCACGGTAAAGCTGCCTGAGCGCTGCGTGCGACGGCAGTGGCTGCGGTATAATATGGACGCCCCTTCGTTACGCTGCTTGCGGGTCTAAGCCGCCGCGCCGCGGAATGGTGAGGAGCGCAATCACCAGCAAAATGGCCCAGGCGATTGTGATGCCGAGGCCGAGCAATGGGTGCCAATATAGGCCCAAAAGGCTCAGCAATCCGCCGAACTTCACACCATAAGCGCTCCAACGGCTGGCGGGCGTCCCGCGCCGCGACAATAGCTGGCCCAAGGCGATGCAGTTGATGGCGAGCAGCGCAAATTTGACCCGAACCAACCAAAATAGCGGCCCGAGCAACATCTCCTGCGGCGCATGCCCCGCCCGTAACTGGGACGCCAACGCGAAAAGATGTTGGTCTTCATATAGGTCGCACGCCGCAGCCACCAACGCGGCATTGACGATAAACACCGAAATCCACCGACCATGGCCGCGCAGCGCCAGCGCCAGAAAGAGCTGAAAGGCGGTAAAGGCGGGGATGAAGAGCATGACATCGATGCGGTTGACCGCGTCAAAGCCGTTGGCGAGCGTCGTGCGGCAGGGGTCGGCCCCGAACAGCGCCTGTAATTCGCCAACGCTGCGCACCAGTTCGAAACGCAGCATCGAATCGCCCGCCACCCCGTCACAGGCATGTTGGGCGATGGTCGAAAAATGGTAAGCGGTGCCGATAATCACCAGCCCGGCAACCAGCGCCAATACCCAGAAAATCCGCCGTTCCTGTGTCATATCAGCTCCCCTTTAGCGTCGACGGGCGAACCACAGCATCACCGCGCCGACCAGCACCAGCGCGCTGCCGTTCCAGCTCCACTCCGGCCTGCCAATCATAAAGCTGCTGGCCGGCCATTTGATGATGCCCAGACCCTGCCCGATCCATAAGGCCCCCATCAATATCATGACAATCGCCAGCCCAATCAAAGCCTTGCGTCCCATAGTCCGCACTCCCCACGGCCCCCGTCCGGGGAAGGTAGCACGATACCCTCGTTTCGCCATGCATATTCATCGGGGACTAATTATTGCTATTGACTATCAATAGCATATATAGCACAAGAGCCGGGCCGGGGCCCGAATCCCCCATTTCTCCCCACGCGATCCTGGTCCGGTCGCATCGGGCCCCGGCATAATAATCGGATAAGAGGGTGCGATGACGTCAATATTGCTCGAAAAATTGACGCAGCCGCCGCGCACCAGCCAATTGGCGGCGGTGGCGCGCGATGCGATTTTGGCAATCCGTTTGCATTTGTCCTACCGCCACAGCGGGGTCGATTCGCTTGGGCCCCTCAGCCGCCGGCTTGGTGGGGGGGAAGCGGCGCTGCGCCACATCCATGTCGCAGGCGCGATGGCCAGCGTCTGGCCAGAACGTTTCACACTGTCGCCGCCCTGCTGCCCCTGCCTCAGCTATGATGAGGCGCTGCTTGGCACCCTCATCGAAGCAGTGGCAAGCGCGGATCGCGCGCGATTTGACGCAGAATCACGTGATTTTCTGCACGATGAAGCACGCGCCGCGCTGTGGAATATGTGGGAATGGGCGGTCAGACCGGGATAGGGCTGAACAGCTGCAACCCTATGCTTTCGATTTGCGGTGGCTTTCAAGGTCGAGCACTGCGCCCTCCGGCCCCTCCGGCATCAGGCCCAATCGCCGCGCCACCTCTTGATAGGCTTCGCTCTCACCGCCAAGGTCACGGCGGAACCGATCCTTGTCCAATTTCTCATTGGTCGCCATGTCCCACAGGCGGCATCCGTCGGGGCTGATTTCATCGGCCAGGATGATCCGGCTCCATTCGCCGTCCCACAGGCGGCCAAATTCCATCTTGAAATCGATGAGGCGGATGCCGACGCCGGCAAACATGCCGCACAGGAAATCATTGATGCGGATCGCCATGTCCGACATGTCGTGCAATTCTTCCTGACTGCACCAACTGAAACAAGCGATATGTTCCTCTGCAATCAGGGGGTCGCCCAACGCATCATCTTTGTAATAATATTCGATGAGCGTACGCGGCAGCGCCGTCCCTTCCTCTATCCCGAGACGCTTGGAGATGCTGCCCGCCGCGACGTTGCGCACCACGACCTCTATCGGCACGATTTCGACCTGCCGCACCAATTGTTCGCGCATATTCAGGCGTTTGATGAAATGGGTGGGCACGCCAATGTGGCCGAGCAAGGTGAAAATATGTTCCGAAATACGGTTGTTGAGCACGCCCTTGCCGTTGATCGTGCCCTTTTTCTGCGCGTTGAACGCTGTCGCATCATCCTTGAAATATTGGATGATGGTGCCCGGCTCCGGCCCTTCGTAAAGGATTTTGGCTTTACCTTCATAGATTTGGCGGCGGCGAGCCATAGCGGTCATCCTAAATCAAGCGGGCGTGGTGCGACGGGTGAAAAGATATTGCCCCGGCGACAAAGAAGCATCGGCTCCTCGTTCCGGGGCGGTGCGCGCGGCTTTAGCGCAACTGCCCGCCGCGCGCAAATGGGCGCCACTTGGCATCGCGACGCCGCGCACTATGATGCGCCCCATGCGCTGGTTTTCGCTCATCGCCCTTGGCATTTCCGTTGTGCTTGCCTCTCCCTATGCCAGCCTGCGCTACGCGCTGTTGGCGATGTTCATTGTCCATCTGCTGGGCAATATATATTTTTGGTATCGTGCGCGGCGCGGCGCATGATGCCCGCCCGTTTGGCGAATTAGACTCTTTCGCCCGACACAAATTGGCGATAGCCATGCCAAATGTCTGATTCTGCCACCATAAAAATCGACCGCGCGGCCAATGCGCTGCTCATCACACTGCACCGCCCGCAGGCGATGAATGCCTTTACCACCCAGATGAAGGATGAATTGATCGCCGCCTTTGACCATGCGGACGGCGATGATGCCATTCGTTCGGTGATCGTTACAGGCGATGGCACCCGCGCCTTTTGCGCAGGCGCGGATTTATCGGCGGGCGCTGCCACCTTTGATTATGACAAGCGCGTGGACAAGGCACCTGCCGATGGGTCATCGCCCACCCGCGCCGACGGCAGCATAGATTACAGCCACCCGCTGGTGCGCGATTCGGGCGGCGCGCTGACCAGCCGCATATTCGCCTGCAAAAAGCCGGTCATCGGCGCGATAAACGGCGCGGCGGTCGGCATTGGCGTGACCATGACATTGCCGATGGATATGCGCCTTGCCGCCGACAGCGCGCGCTTTGGCTTTGTCTTTGCGCGGCGCGGCATCGTCCCCGAAGCGGCATCAAGCTGGTATCTGCCGCGCCTCGTCGGGCTGCCGCGCGCGCTCGACTGGTGCATGTCGGGCCGGATTTTCGACGCGGCAGAGGCGTTGGAGGGGGGCCTTGTCCAAAGCGTCCATGCGCAAGGGGATTTGGTCGATGCGGCATTGGCGCTGGCGGATAAATTGACCAGCGCATCATCCCCCGTGTCCATCGCCGCAACACGCCGCATGCTCTGGCGGATGGCGGGCGCGCCGCACCCCAATGTCGCGCACCGTTGGGACAGCCGGATGATTTATACGCGCGGGCGGATGGCCGATGCCAAGGAAGGGGTCGTCAGCTTCCTGGAAAAACGGCCCGCCCAGTTCAGCGACAGCGTCGCCGATGATTACCCGCATTTTTCGCCGTTCGATGATGATCCCGATTATGGCTGAGGCGCGGGCTTAATAAGGCTTGACCCTAGTTCGCCGACGCCTTGCATGGACGGATGGCATTGGGCGCGGGACGGTTTTCGGCGCGGGCAAAACGCACCAGATAGCCCCCGGCATTGGGCTTATCGACAAAGGCAACCGGGCGATAACCCGCCGCCTGAAATTCACAGATGAGCAAAGATAGCGGCGTGCCATGGTTGGCAATCGGCCGGTTGCCATCGACAACAATCACCTGTCCCCCGCTGCGCAACGCCGGCCATAATCGCCAGAGGAAGGCATAAGGTTCGGCGATTTCATGGTACATATGCACCATCAGCACCCGGTCGAAACTATTGGCGGGCAGGCGCGGATCATCCGTCGCGCCGAGCCGGATCGACACATTTTCCAGCCGTTCGCGGGCGATGCGATCCCCCAGCCGTTCGATGACATTGGGCAAAATATCCTGCGCCAAAACGCGCCCGTTTGCGCCAACCCTGCTCGCCAGCCGGACGGTATAATAGCCATCACCCGCGCCAATATCCGCCACCGTCATCCCGGCGCGAATGTCCGATTGGTTCATCACATCATCGGCTTCGCCCAGCCGGTCGCGCACATCCTCATCATCCCAGCGGGTCGCAACGGTGGGCGCAACCGGGCGATTCGCCTCAGGAAATTCCATCGCGCTATCGGGCCGGTGGCCGAAATAATCACACCCGCTGAGCAGCAGCGCCACCAACAACAGGGCGCTGCGCATACGCATCAGTCCACATCCTCCACCGCGACCTGCTCACCGGTAACCCGCTGCGCCAGCGCGGCGGCGATAAAACCGTCCAATTCCCCGTCGAGCACATCATCGGGCGAGGGGGAGGTAAAGCCGGTGCGCAAATCCTTTACCATCTGATAGGGTTGCAGGACATAGGAACGGATCTGGTGGCCCCAGCCGATTTCGGTCTTGGCGGCATATACGCCCGATGCGGCTTCTTCACGCCGCTGCATCTCCGCCTCATAGAGCCGGGCTTTAAGCATGCTCATCGCGGTAGCGCGGTTTTTATGTTGCGACCGGTCGATCTGGCTCGCCACCACAATGCCGGTTGGCATATGGGTGATGCGCACCGCCGAATCGGTGGTGTTGACGTGCTGACCACCGGCACCCGACGCGCGATAGGTGTCGATTTTAAGGTCGCTTTCATTCACCTCTATTTCGACATTATCGTCGATGACCGGATAGACCCAGACGCTCGAAAAACTGGTGTGGCGGCGCGCCGAACTGTCATAGGGGGAAATGCGCACCAGCCGGTGCACCCCGCTTTCGGTCTTTGCATAGCCATAGGCATTTTCGCCTTTGACCAGCATCGTCGCCGATTTGATGCCCGCGGTATCGCCCGACTGATATTCGACCAGATCGACCTTATAGCCGCGCGATTCCGCCCAGCGCATATACATGCGTTGCAGCATTTCGGCCCAATCCTGACTTTCGGTGCCGCCCGCGCCCGCATGGATTTCGATATAGCTGTCATTGCCGTCGGCTTCGCCAGAAAGCAGCGCCGACACCTTGTCCTTGTCTGCCCGGTCGGCGAGCGCGCTGAGGCTGGCGACCGCTTCATCGGCTAGCGGGCCATCCCCCTCCATCTCCGCCAGTTCGATCAGTTCGACCGTCCCGTCCTTTTCATCGCTGATGGCGCGCACGGTGCCGATTGCAGCATCCAAACGGCGACGTTCGCGCATCACCCCTTCTGCCGCTTTGGGGTCGTTCCACAAATCGGGGTTTTCGACCCGCGCATTTAATTCATCCAAACGGCGCAGCGCGACATCCCAGCCCAGCGCCTGACGAACCAGCGCCAGTGCCGCGTCAATGCGACGGACAAGGGATTCGGCATCGGCACGCATGAAAAATATTCTCCTAAACCAGGGTGAGGACGCATCGGCGCCGCGTCAATAAATGCCGCCGCCGCCTTGTCGATCCAGAAATTCATCGTCGCGGTTGCGCGGACGGTTGTTGGTTGTCGCACTCGGCGCGGCGCGGCGCGCGGTCGGCTGGGTCGGCACTTCGTCGGTGCGCATCGCGCGGCGCGGTTCACTTTCGGGCTTAAAGGCTTCCCAAATTACGGGGGAGGTTGGTTCATTGGTTGGCCACGCGCCATAGACGCGCTGGCCCGAGTGCCGTTCGATGCGCACCATGCGTATCCCCTCTGGCGCGACAAAGGGCAGCGCGGGTTCGCCGCGCACGGCGGCCTGTGCATAAGCCTTGAAAATCGGCGCGGCCATCGTCCCGCCAAAGGCACCGCCGCCCAGATTGCGGGGTCGGTCATAGCCCAAATAGACGCCCGCCACCCAATCTGGCGTACCGCCGATAAACCAGACGTCGGTCGGGCCGGTCGTCGTCCCCGTCTTACCCATCATGGGGCGGTTCATATCGCGCAGCATTGTCGCCGTGCCGCGCAGCACCACCCCCTCGAGCATATGGACGGTTTGATAGGCGGTCATCGGGTCCATCAACTGTCGCCCGGTCTGGGCAAAGCGTGGCATCGCCCCGCCGTCCCAATCGGACGCGTTACACCCCTGACAGGCACGCCAATTTTCGGGGAAAATTACCTTGCCCGAACGGTCCTGAACATAATCGATAAGGTGTGGGCGCAATTCGCGACCATGGTTGATTAACATGCCAAAACCATTGGTCATGCGCTGTACCGTCGTTTCGCCCGCGCCAAGCGCAAACGCCAAATAGGGGGGATATTCGCCAATTCCCATGGTGCGAAATGTGCCGACGACATTTTGCATGCCGACCTGGCTCGCCGTGCGCACCGTCATTAAATTTCGCGATTGTTCCAGCCCCCAGCGGATCGTTTGCGGCCCCGCCGCGCCGCCGCCCGAATTGCGGAAACATTTGCGCCCCAGACTAGCCGACTGATCGACGCAAAAACTCCCATCGACGACGATTGACGCGGGTGTCATCCCATGGTCGAGCGCGGTTGCATAAACAAAGGGCTTAATCGTCGAACCGGGCTGACGCATTGCCTGTGTTGCGCGATTGAAACTCGACAGGCGTGAATCAAATCCGCCCTGCATTGCATAAACCCGGCCGGATGAGGTGCTTTGCGCGACAAAGCCGCCCGAAATCCCGGGCACGCTGCGCAATTGATATGTGGTGCCCGCGACCAATTTGACGAGGATGATGTCGCCAACCCGCAATTTGGCAAAGGCCGTTCCGCCGCCGGTTGCCGACATCGCCGCATAACCGGCGGGCAAATCCCCCTCATCCCCATTGGGCAGGCCGATGTGTGCGCTGCTCGCCCCTTTTTCGAGGACAACGGCCACCCGCCACGCATCATAATCAATGCCGATAAAGGTGGATTGCAAGCGGCTTTGCCAGCGATCATCAACCGGAATGGTGCCCAGCGGCCCCGACCAGCCGCGATTGCCGTGGTAACGCAACATGGCGGCGCGCATCGACTGTTCAGCAACCGCCTGCAGCCGCCCGTTATAGGCGGTGCGCACCCAAAGCCCGCCGGTATAAACGCCATGCGGACCATCCGTCGCATTTTCGCCAAAACGGTCGATAAGCTCGCGGCGCACCTCCTCCATATAATATCCGCCGACCGCCTGAAATTGTTCCGCACGCCGGTCAATCAGCCCCAGCGGCGCTGCAGCGGCCGCTGCGCGCTGCGCCTCGGTAATCCAGCCATTGCGCAGCATTTCACGCAGCACATAATTGCGCCGCGCGATCGCCGCTTGTTCTTGCCCGCGCCGGCCATAGCGTTCCGGTGCCTTGGGCAGGGTCGCCAGAAATGCCATTTCGGGCAGCGTCAGTTCGCCGACATCCTTGTCAAAATAGGCGCG
>CAUJJQ010000204.1 GCA_963205285.1 Pseudomonadota bacterium
CGAAAATCTCTCCGCTCGCGCGGTCGATAATCTTGGTGGTGGACGACAGGAAAACCCCCATCGCCAGCACCGCGCCCTGGCGCACCCGCACCCCTTCGACCACTTCGGACCGCGCGCCGATGAAACAATCATCCTCAATCACCACCGGGCCTGCCTGCAATGGTTCGAGCACGCCGCCAATCCCGACCCCGCCGGACAGATGGACATTGGCCCCGATTTGCGCGCAACTGCCCACCGTCGCCCATGTATCGACCATCGTGCCCGCGCCGACCCGCGCGCCGATGTTGACGAAGCTGGGCATTAAAACGACGTCACGGTCGATAAAGGCACCATGGCGGACAATCGCGCCGGGCACAGCGCGAAAACCAGCGGCGCGAAAAGCATTTTCGCCCCAATTGGCGAATTTGGACGGCACTTTGTCCCACCAATTGCTGCCGCCCGGCCCGGCCATGATGCGATTATCGTTCAACCGAAAGGACAGCAAAACCGCTTTTTTAAGCCATTGGTTGACCCGCCAGCCGCCCGCGCCGTCGGCCTCTGCCACCCGCGCTGCGCCATTGTCGAGCGCATGGAGCGCCGCATCCACCGCATCGCGCACTGCGCCTGTCGTGCCGGCGTTCAAGGCGGCGCGTTCTTCC
Source organism: Pseudomonadota bacterium (assembly GCA_963205285.1). Classification (GTDB taxonomy): domain Bacteria; phylum Pseudomonadota; class Alphaproteobacteria; order Sphingomonadales; family Sphingomonadaceae; genus Sphingopyxis. The sequence continues at coordinate 639 of CAUJJQ010000204.1, forward strand.
CACGCGGCATCGATTATCGACATTATTTCGTCATGCGCCATGGCGGCTTTCCTTTGCTGAACTTCCTGCGCGCATAAGCCAGTCGGCCAGCGCGTCAATATGTGTGGCACCGCAGGCGCTGATATGGTGGCTGACATGGCCATGACTATGGTCACGCGACCCGGCCTCTGACCCATTGTCGATCCACAAAGTCTGCATCCCCATGGCATGCGCGGGGGCCAGATTGCGGCTCATATCATCGGCAAACAGCGAACGGGCGGGGTCGAAACCGGCGATTGCCCCTGCCAATATGGCATAGGCGGGCTGCTGCGGCTTGGGCACTAATTGGGTGCGTTCGATATCGATGATGGTGTCGAACAAATCATCGAGGTGGAGCGTGGACAGCACCCGCGCGGCATAGCGATGGTCGGCATTGGTAAATATGTGCCGCTTGCCGGGCAATGCGCGGAGCGCGGCGCGCAACCCGTGGTCGGGGGTGAGCACCGACAGGTCTATATCATGGACGAAGTCGAGGAAATATATGGGGTCGATCTGATGGTGCGCCATCAGCCCGGCGAGCGTCGTGCCATGTTCGTGGAAATAACCCTTTTGCACGCGGCGCGCGGCATCGGCATCCACACCCAGCAATTGCATAATATATGCGCCCATCCGCGCATCAATCTGTCGAAACAGGCCTGATGCGGGTGGGTAGAGGCTGTTGTCGAGGTCGAATATCCAGCAATTTATCGATGATGTATCGGGCGGGTGCAACATGGCGGCTGCTTTGGCAGAGCGGGTGCTAAGATTCCATCCCCCCTATTCCGCCCCCGATGGGGGAGGGGTTTTTTGGATTCGCGCCAAGTCGCCAAGTCGCCAAGAGGTTGCATCGCTCCGCACCCTCCCGTGTCTCGACTTTACATCGTGCCGGGATTTCCGCGCCGCATGATGTGCCATCATGCTCGAAATCCCTAAAGGCTCGACACGAACGGATGTTGCGAAACGTTCCACCCCGTTCGTATCGAGCGTGTCGAGATAGAAACGGGGGGCGTATGTCCATGTTTCACGAGAGAGGCGCGAAGGCGCGGAGAGTTAATCCCCCTCCCCTTCAGGGGCGGGGTTAGGGGTGGGGATATCCCCTCTGATTGGATCCCCGCTTTCGCGGGGATGATAATGGGGGCACAAAGTGAGCATCCCCTGCCTGCGCAGGGGCACATTATAAGGAAAATCTCCCCTGCTCCCCCCTGTGGCACCGCGCACAGGCAGGTTGTCGCCCTTGTGGTAAATAAGCCGCTTGGCATTGCTCTGCGGCAATGGCTAAGTTTCATGTGGCAATTGCGACGGGGGGACAGAAAGGGCGGACATGGCAGCTTTGGCAAAAAGCATCCGGTTGAGCGGCGCATCTACCTTACCCATTATCTGTCTGATGCTGGCTGGCTGCGGCGGGGCGGGCACCGGCGGGATGACGCCAATCCCCCCCATATCCTCCCCGGCCCCGACTCCGGCCCCTACGCCGGCACCTACGCCCACCCCGACTCCTGCGCCCACCCCAACCCCCACCAGTTTCGACACCGCCGAATATCGCCGTTCGGACGGCGCGCCCTATCATGGTGCGATCACCGCATGGGTCGGTGGGGCGACCGGGCGCGGGGTGACGCTGGCGGTGATCGATTCGGGGCTGGATGCCAATTCCGCCGAATTTGCCGGGCGAATCCATGCCGCTTCCGCCGATGTGGCGGGTGCCCGCGACTATGTGAACGGCGGTGAAGATGACCATGGGTCGAACGTCGCGCAGGTGGCGTTGGGCGGGCGGGATGACAGCGGCACGATGGGCATCGCCTTTGACGCCAGCCTGCTGGTGCTGCGCGCCGACCGGCCGGGGAGCTGTGCGGACATGTCGGGGCCGGAGGATGAGCGCGGCTGCCGCTTTACCGACAGTGCGATTGCACTTGGCATCGACCGCGCACTGGCCAATGGCGCGCGGGTCATCAACATATCCCTGGGCGGCAGTGCGCCCAGCCTGTCGCTGACACAAGCGGTAAGTCGCGCGGCGGCGGCGGGTGTCATAATCGTCGTGTCGGCGGGCAATGATGGGGAGGGGAACGACCCCGACATCGACCCCAATTTGCCCAACCCCTTTGCGCGCGGCCTTGCCGACGCGGGCGGGGCCAATGTCATCATCGCCGGTTCGGTCAATGACACGGGGGCCTTTTCGCCCTTTGCCAACCGCGCGGGCAGCTATCAGGCGCGCTATTTATCGGCGCTGGGCGAACGTGTGTGCTGCGAATATCGCGATGGGGTGCTGCGCCAGGGGACGGGGTCAGAGGCAGGTTTTGTCTATCTCCTGTCCGGCACCAGTTTCGCCGCGCCGCAGATTTCGGGGGCGGCGGCCCTCCTCGCCCAAGCATTTCCAACCCTGACCGGCGCGCAGATTGTCGATATTCTGCTGAGCAGCGCGATAGATGCAGGCGCGGTCGGCAATGATGGCACCTATGGCCGGGGGATATTGTCGATCGCGCGTGCTTTTGCGCCGCAGGGGCAGACACGCCTTGCTGGCACCAGCATCGCCATGCCCCTGGGCGGGACGGTGGCGCGCCTGTCGGGGGTGATGGGCGATGCAGCATCGGTGCAGCGGCAAAGCGGCAATGGCGTGGTCATATTGGACCGCTATGCCCGCGCCTATAATGTGCAATTGGGCGATTTTTTAACCCGCGCGCCGGGGGAGCCTTTGCTGACGGGCGCGTTACAGGGGGATATGCGCCAGATTGCGCTGGGCAATGACGCGCTGCACCTGTCGATGCAATTGCGCGATGCCCCGATGCTGGTCATTCGGGACGCGCGCATGGCGCCTGCACCGCGTGCGCTGTCGGCGGCGCTGATCGTCGGTCTGGGGCAGGGCCGGCGGATCGGCTTTGCGCAAAATCGCGGACTGGACGCGCTGATCGGCGGGGGGATTGGGGGTAATGCCGACAATATGCTCATCGCCAATGGTGCAGGCGATATGCGGCGCATGGCGCTTTATGCCGACCGGGCGAGCATGGTTGCGGTGCCGATCGGCGATGCGCTCACCCTCTCGCTCGGCGCGGAAAGCGGGGATGCGCGGCGGCAGACGGCGCGCGTGCGGCTGACCGATGCCAGCGCGCTGCGGCCCGAATATGGTTTCGCGCGCCAGATGCTGCGGCTCGATTATGCAGATGGGCCGCTCGCCCTCAACCTCCACGCCGGACGTCTGGCCGAACGCGGCAGCCTGCTTGGCGCGCGCTTTGCCGACGGACTGATCGCGGGCGCGCGCAGCGACATGTGGGGCGGTGCGGCGCGGTTTGATTTGGGGCGCGACTGGCAATTGGGCGCTGCCTGGCAGGAAATGCGCAGCCATGCGCTGGGCGGGCGCAGCATCGGCGGCGGGGCGATTGCCGCGCGCGGCTGGTCGTTCGATGTCACGCGCCGCGATGCGTTCATCCCCGGCGATATGTTCATGCTGCGCGTCGCACAGCCGCTGCGGCTGGCGTCGGGCGCGCTCACCCTCAACCTCCCCACCGGCTATGATTATGCGACTGGCGCGGCGGCTTTGGGAGCGGTGGCATTGAACCTTGCGCCCGATGGCCGCGAACGGGTGGTGGAGGGGGGGTGGAGCGCGCCGCTCGGCCCGCGCACGCACCTGTCGCTCAACGCCTATTGGCGCACCCAGCCCTATCATATCGCCGCCGCAGATGATGATATGGGCGCGGCCATCCGGCTGAGTTTTGGGTTTTAGGGGATTCCGAATTTTCCCCCATCCTTGACCTTGGCGACATAGGGCGCTAGGGGCCGCTCGCCCCGTGCCGCGAGGATGATAGATTCGCCCGGCGCAGGCAAAGACATAGCCTGAACACTGTTTCAAGCCTGACCGGACGGCCAGAGGGGGGTTCCCCTATGGCAGTTTTTGTGTTGGCAGCCCTGCCAGCGCCATGTTTGAACAGAGTAACCATTTGAAGGTGAAGACTTCATGCCCACGATTAACCAGCTCGTCCGTAAGGGGCGGGTGGCACAGAAAACTAAGTCCAAAGTGCCTGCGATGGACGCCAATCCGCAAAAACGCGGCGTTTGCACGCGCGTTTACACCACCACGCCGAAAAAGCCGAACTCGGCTTTGCGCAAGGTTGCCAAGGTGCGCCTGACCAACGCGCGTGAGGTGATTACCTATATCCCCGGCGAAGGCCATAACCTGCAAGAACACTCGGTCGTGCTGATCCGTGGCGGCCGCGTTCGCGACTTACCCGGCGTGCGTTACCATGTTCTGCGCGGCGTGCTCGACACCCAAGGGGTCAAGGACCGCAAGCAGAGCCGTTCCAAATATGGCGCCAAGCGTCCGAAGTAATCCGGGATACGAGGAGAAATTTTATGGCACGTCGTCGTCGTCCCGAACGTCGGGAAATATTGCCGGATCCCAAATTTGGGGATCTGGTTTTGTCCAAATTCATGAACAGCGTCATGTATGACGGAAAGAAATCGCTTGCCGAAGCCATTGTTTATGGCGCGCTCGACACCGTCGAAGCCAAGGCGAAAAAGGATCCGCTGGGCGTTTTTCATGACGCGCTCGCCAACATCAAACCCAATCTTGAGGTGCGTTCGCGCCGCGTGGGTGGTGCAACCTATCAGGTACCGGTCGAAGTGCGTTATGAACGCGCGCAGGCGCTGGCCATCCGCTGGTTGATTACCGCTGCACGCAACCGCAGCGAACCGACGATGGCGGGTCGCCTGTCGGGCGAATTGCTCGACGCGTCGAACAATCGCGGCAATGCGGTCAAAAAGCGTGAAGATACGCACCGTATGGCCGAAGCCAACCGCGCATTTAGCCACTATCGTTGGTAATTTGACGCCGCTGGCCCGTCCGGCGCTTTAAACCTTCGGGCCGCTCCTACACCGGGCGGCCCACCATTTTCGGAGAAATCCCATGGCCCGCAGCCATCCGCTCGAACATTATCGCAACTTTGGTATTATGGCGCACATCGATGCGGGTAAGACCACGACGACCGAGCGTATTCTTTATTACACCGGCAAATCGTACAAGATCGGCGAAGTCCATGACGGCGCGGCGACGATGGACTGGATGGAACAGGAACAGGAACGCGGGATTACCATCACCTCGGCGGCGACCACCTGCATGTGGAGCGCGGATGAGGGCAAGGGCCCCGAACATCGGCTGAACATCATCGACACGCCGGGCCACGTCGATTTCACGATTGAGGTTGAACGTAGCTTACGCGTGCTCGACGGCGCGGTTGCCGCTTTTGACGGGGTGGCGGGTGTTGAACCGCAGTCCGAAACCGTGTGGCGGCAGGCCGAAAAATATGGCGTGCCGCGCATGTGTTACATCAACAAGCTCGACCGCACCGGCGCCAATTTCTATTATTGCGTGCAAACGATCATCGATCGTCTGGGCGCGGTGCCCGCCGTCCTTTATCTGCCGATCGGTGCAGAGGCTGATTTCGTCGGTCTGGTTGACCTCGTCAACGAACGCGCGATCATCTGGAAGGATGAGAGCCTGGGCGCTGAATTTTCCTATGCTGAAATTCCCGCCGACCTCGTCGACAAGGCGGCGGAATATCGCGAAAAGCTGGTCGAACTTGCTGTCGAGCAGGACGATGACGCGATGGAAGCCTATCTCGAAGGCGCTATCCCTGACGTCGCTACGTTAAAGGCGCTGATCCGCAAGGGCACGCTGAAGCAGGCGTTTGTCCCCGTGCTGTGCGGTTCGTCGTTCAAGAACAAGGGTGTGCAGGCGCTGCTCGACGCGGTGGTGGATTATCTGCCCAGCCCCATCGACATTGCCGACGTGCAGGGTATCAACCCCGACACCGACGCGGTGGACAGCCGCGCAACATCTGATGACGCGCCGTTTTCGGGCCTTGCGTTCAAGATTATGAACGACCCCTTCGTTGGTTCGCTCACCTTTTTGCGCGTCTATTCGGGTACGCTGACCAAGGGTGGCTATCTGAATTCGGTGAAGGACAAAAAGGAAAAAATCGGCCGCATGCTCCTCATGCATGCCAACAGCCGCGAAGATATTGATGTTGCCTATGCAGGGGACATTGTGGCGCTTGCGGGGCTAAAGGAAACGACCACCGGCGATACTTTGTGCGCCGAACGCAACCCGATCATCTTGGAACGGATGGAATTCCCCGAACCGGTGATCGAATTGTCGGTCGAACCCAAGACCAAGGCTGACCAGGAAAAAATGGGCATCGCGCTCAACCGTCTGGCGGCCGAGGATCCCAGTTTCCGCGTTACCACCGACCATGAATCGGGTCAGACGATCATCAAGGGAATGGGGGAATTGCACCTCGACATTCTGGTTGATCGCATGCGCCGCGAATTCAAGGTCGAAGCGAACGTCGGCGCGCCGCAGGTTGCCTATCGCGAATCGCTCGCCCGCAGTGTTGATGTGGATTACACCCACAAGAAACAATCGGGTGGTTCGGGGCAGTTTGGTCGCGTCAAAATCAGCGTTGCGCCGGGTGTACGTGGCAGCGGCATCACCTTCATCGACGAGGTAAAGGGCGGCAATATTCCGCGCGAATATATTCCCTCGGTTGAAAAGGGTATGCGCGAATCGGCCAGCAATGGTCATATGATTGGCTTCCCGATCATCGACTTTGAAATCCGGCTGACCGACGGTGCCTATCACGATGTCGACTCATCGGCGCTGGCGTTTGAAATCGCCGGTCGTGCAGCGATGCGCGAAGTGGCGGCAAAGGCAGGTATCAAGCTGCTCGAACCGGTCATGAATGTCGAAGTGGTGACGCCGGAGGAATTTATGGGCGACGTCATCGGCGACCTTAACTCGCGCCGTGGGCAGATCCAGGGCACCGATAGCCGGGGCAACGCGCAGGTGGTGGAGGCAAAGGTGCCGCTCGCCAACATGTTTGGTTACGTCAACCAGCTGCGCAGCTTCACGCAGGGACGTGCCCAGTTCACGATGCAATTCTCGCATTATGAAGAAGTGCCGCAGAACGTGGCCGACGAAGTGAAGGCGAAGCTTGCCTGATTGGCAAAGAGCGATTAAGGGCGGCGCCTGATTCAGCAGGTGCCTGTTCCCTCTGATCCCAATTTGAATGTTTTTGTAAGGAATATGTAATGGCAAAGGCAAAATTTGAGCGGAACAAGCCGCACCTTAACATCGGCACCATCGGTCACGTTGACCATGGCAAAACGTCGCTGACCGCTGCGATCACCAAGATTCTGGCTGAAAACG
>CAUJJQ010000205.1 GCA_963205285.1 Pseudomonadota bacterium
GTGGCATTTTCCTGCCCCACCGACCATTGGCCGACCACGCCCTGTTCGACGCCGCGCGCGCCCGCTGCGCGCATCGCATCTGCATTGGCGATTATCCCATCATGCATCCGGCTTGCCTGCGGCGCGATATTTTCCACGCTGGCATCGGGGCGGATGACGGTGCCGAAAAAGGGCAGGGCATCAACAATCAGCAGGCGGCTCACCTGTTCCGGATGGTCGAGCGCGAATTGCATCGCGACCAGGCCGCCAAAACTATGCCCGGCGATGGTGGCGGGGCCGACGTTGCGGGCGGCAAGATCCGCCGACAGGTCGGCAACGATCCCCGATATGACCCCCGCCGATTCGTTCAACGTGCCGCGTTCCCCGTCAAAACCGCGCACTTCAACAACGAGCAGGCGGTGATTGCCCGACAGGCGCGCCACGCTGTCATCCCAGACGGCACCGGGGGTGGACATGCCGGGGATGAGGATGACCAGCGGGCCAGTGCTGCCGTGCAGGCGCGTGCGGATATGGGGGTAGAGGTTGGCTGTAGGGGTGCTGGCGGCGGCGCTGCTCGCCGTGGCGGGCGCATCCTGTGCCATGGCCGGGGTGCTCAGCGTGCCAGATATCGCCAGCGCAAGCGCGGCGGGAACGAAATAGCGTTGCATGACTTTCTCCTGTTTAATCCAAAGATAGCATTGAAAAGCGCTCCATAGCGCTCGCGGGTTGCGCTTCGGCCCGCGCGCCCACCCGATCACCCATGAAATATCATCAATTGGGCGGCCGGGTGGGGGAGTGGGCCGGTGCCGCGCCATCCGAAACGATCGTTTCCGAAATATATGCTCAATCGCGCAGGAAAATGGCTTCGATCGGCAGTTCAAAAATATCGGCTATGCGAAAGGCGAGCGGGAGCGAGGGGTCAAAACGGCCGGTTTCAATCGCATTGACGCTTTGGCGGGACACGCCGAGCGCATCGGCGAGATGCTGTTGGCTCCAGTCACGTTCAGCCCGCAGGATTTTCAGACGGTTGTTCATGGTGCACCGCCGGCATCACCGCTGCGCAGGTGGACGATGATCTGGCCGATACAGAGGGCAAGGCACCAAGCGGGAAAGACAAAGAAAATCGGCACTTTAGGCAGGTCGGGCAGGAATAATTCGGCAAGCCCCCACGCACCCGTCCACGCCAGCGTGACACCGGTCGCAATCAGCGCCTTTTGCACCTCCACAAAGCGCAGATATTCGTCATCCAGTTCGATCAGCAACCGCGCCATCACCCAGACCCACAGTCCGATGAAGATGCCGGGCAACATGGCGACAACCAGATAGAGCGGCGCCGTCTTGGCACCATCGGGGACGACTAAAGTCGCCAAAAATACACTGGCGACATAGGCGGCGGAAACCGCCGCGCCGCGCCACATATAACGGCGATAGGCAGGGTTTTTGTTGGTACGCGACATAAAGCCTCCATCTAAAAAGGGGCGCGGCCACGCCGCCCTTCATGTAAAGCTAACTTGTCATGATTCGCACGATATGTCAACTATCCTTTCCATAATGGAAAACAGACTTGTCTATATGCGGATGTCGCTTTCAGCCAAGGTTCAGGCGGCGGGGGTGACATTGGCCCGCGAAAGGGATTTGTCATGCGCACCATATTGTTTGTTCCAGCGGCCGCCATCCTCCTCTCCGGCTCCCTCTCCGGCTGCGTCACCAACCCCGAAACCGGCAACCAGCGCCTGTCACGCGCGGCGATCGGCGGGGTTTTGGGTGCGGCGGGCGGCTATTTGCTCGGCGATATCGTCGGCGGACGGCACGACCGAACCGAACGGATTTTGGGCGCAGGCATCGGCGCGGTCGCGGGTGCGGGCGTTGGACATTATATGGACCGGCAAGAGGCGCAGTTGCGCCGCCAGACCGCAGGCACGGGGGTGGAGGTGGAACGGCAGGGCGACCAATTGGTGCTCAACATGCCGGGCGATGTCACCTTTGCCTATGACAGCGCAGCGATTTCGCCCCAATTTCAGTCAACGCTCGGCCAAGTTGCGGGGACGCTGCGCGATTACCCCAGCAGCAGTATCGACATTTTGGGCCATACCGATACGCGCGGCACCGATGCCTATAATCAGGGACTTTCGGAACGAAGGGCGGTCGCGGTCGCCGACTATCTGGCACGACAGGGGGTGCAAAGCGTGCGCATGGCCACGCGTGGATACGGCGAAACTCAGCCCAAATGCGCCGAAACCAGCGAAGCGGGCTATGCCTGTAACCGGCGGGTCGAAATCCGCATCGTGCCAATAGAGCAGTGATAGCCCAGACCTAAAGGCTGACGAAACTCGCCTTTAGCCCGTCGATGACAAATTGCGCGGCGAGCGCGGCGAGCAAGACTCCAAGCAGCCGGGTCACCACCGTTTCGGCCTTTGCCCCGATGATTTTCATCATCGGTGCGGCGAGCAATAATGCCGCCAGCGTCAACAAGAGGACGAGGAGCAGTGCGCCAAAAATAACCAGCGCGCGCGGCAACCCGTCGCTCTGCGCGACGAGCAGCATGACAGAGGCTATCGAACCCGGTCCCGCGATCATCGGCATGGCCATCGGGAATACCGACACATCCTCCACCTCCGGCGTGGCGCGGATGCGTTCGGCGCGGTCGTGGCGCCGTTCGGTGCGCCGTTCGAAAACCATATCAACCGCAATGATGAACAGCATTATGCCGCCCGCGATGCGGAAACTGTCGAGGTCGATGTGCAGGAAATTGAGCAATGCTTCACCGAACATCGCAAAGAAAATCAGGATACCGCCGGCAATCAACACCGCGCGAACCGCCATTGAACGGCGCTGCGTGTCGCCCGCGCCCGCCGACAGGCTGGCGTAAATTGGCGCGCAACCCGGCGGGTCGATGACAACGAACAGCGTGACAAAGGCGGATATGAAGAGATCGAGCATTTACCGCTCCACAAATGGTGTGATGGTGGGGGTATAGCGGGTGCCGATCCACATCGTGGTGCGCAGCCCGCTATTGGGGTTATCCGCCCCCAAATCCTGCCAATCCCAAAGGAGGCTGGCGTCCCTCGAAGCGCCGCCAATAAAATCATGTGCGGGCACAAATCGCGGTGGCCCCACAGCGCCCGGACATTCGGCGACCTCTATCGCTGGAATCTCCGGCGCTGTGATGGGCTGGCTGACGATGCCGCCATTGTCCGCCACCCATTTCCAGCCGCCGTTGGTCTGTCGCTGCCAGATGGTGGTGAACCAGCCGTTTCGGCCATCTGCATGTTGCACCGCGCCAAATGTGGCGGCGAGCGTTGCATCGCAAGCGATGGCGATACGGTGCGGTTGCCAGCGCACGGCGACAGGCGGATTGGCCCGGCCGCGCAGCCAAGCTTGCGCGTTCACCGCTTGCGGCACGAATAATCGCGCATCGGGCGCGGCAAAGGCGGCAAAGGCGGTCCATTGCCCGTCGCGCTGCGCAGCGGCGGCAAATTGCGCTTCGGCGGCCAGCACCTGTTGCGCGCTATCATGCGCAAAATCGGCGCGCATCATCGGGGTGACGCGGGCATAGCCGCCATCATCGGGCGCGCTGGCGCAGGCGCCGAGCATCAGCGCCAGCAATATGGCGGCACGTTTCATGGCTGCCCGCCGTCGGCCGCCCGGTCA
>CAUJJQ010000206.1 GCA_963205285.1 Pseudomonadota bacterium
CAGCAATGTGCCGCCAATCGCATATCGCAGCGCAGTTTGTTGCACCAATTGGCGGGCGAACCCTTCGAGCAGCCCGGCCAATGCCAACATCAGCAGGACGCCGATCATCGCCGCGCCGCTTTCGCGCCCCGCCTGCGCCGCCGCGTCCATCCGGCTCTGAGCGCCGGGAAAGGCAAAGCCGGTGCCGATGCGTAGCCCCGCCGCACCGGCGATGATGATGGCGAAAATTTCGGTCGTGCCGTGGATCGACAGCCAGCCGACAAAGTCGGTTAGTAGCCCCGCCTTGGCAAAAACATAGAGCATCGGGCCGGTCGACAGCCCCTGATAAAAAATGAGGAGCAGGGTCGGCACGCCAAAGGCAAATCCCAATGCAAAGGCGTTAATCGCCACGCTGGCATTATTGGTAAAAAGAAAGGTCGCAAAATAATGCAGCCCATCGCGATCTTCCGGCGCGGTGCCGAAAATGGTGCGGCGCAGTTCGGCTGCGCTCGCATCGGGCCCGCGCCCCTGCACCATTCCCTCTGGCATCAGCGCATGGTACCAATTGGCGTCCGATGCGACGAGCCACCAGCTAAGCGCGATGCCCAATGCCAAAACGACAAACACAATCAGAGATTCGCGCCACAGCCCCTTTACCGCCGCCGGCCAGTCATTGCGGAAAAAGGCGGCGAGCCGAGCACGACGCGATTCGCGCACGCCATAAATCAGGAAATAGCCGCGCGTCGCCAACCCTTCGAGATAATCAATCAGCGCCGCATCGAGGCTGGTCGCCCGCGCAATCGACAGCGACGACAGAGTGGCGCGATAGAGGCGGGGCAGCGCCAGTAATTCTTCATCGCTGATCCGACGAAATGCCCAGCCGTCGAGCCGATTGCACAGCGCTTCGAATGCCTGCCACTCGCCCTCATGCTCCTGACGGAAGGCGGTGGTGGAGTAAGTAATTTCCCCCATCACACCAACCCCTTACGCTTGGCGCGGATATAGGTGTCGAGCAGCGCACCGCTCAATTGGTGAAAAGGTGCTTCGATGACCAATGCGCCCATTTGGCGCAGTCGCGCGGCAACTAACCGCCGATCGCGCAGCAGATCGGCCGCGACAATCGCTTGGGAGAGGGCATCGGCATTGACGAGAGGGGCAGCGGCGATGCCTTCCAATTCACTGTCGGCGGCAAGCACGAACAGTAGCAAATGGCGGCGGGTCAACCGTTCTGCCGCACGCAACATCAATTCCGCGCTCGCTGCGTCGGCAAATTCGGTGAAAATGACCAGCATCGCACGGCGTTTCAGCTTGGCGGAAATTGCTGCCAGCCCCAGTGTGAAGTTCGTTTCCTCCGCTGCATAGTCGATGTCAGCCACCGCACGGCGCAACGCCGCAAAATCGCGCGCGCGCGCATATTCGCGTGTCCCCACCCATGGTCGTCCGGCGATGGTGGCGATGGAGACACGATCTTCCATCCTGAGCGCGACATAGCCAAGCGCCAGCGCCGCCGACACCGCGCGGTCGAGCCGTGCTTCGCGCGCGCCGTCGGGGGTGGCGACCGGCCCGCTCATCATCCTGCCCCGATCGATGACCAGCAAGATGCGGTTGTCGCGTTCGCTTTCAAACTGCTTGGCATAAACATCATTGTGCCGCGCCGATTGTTTCCAATCTATGGCGCGGCGGTCGAACCCCGGCTGGAAACGCACCAGCGTATCAAATTCGCTCCCCTCCCCCATCCGCGCGGTTAGGCGCTGACCGACCTGCGCCTCGTGCGTGAAAAGCGGGATGGCGAATTGTTCGACCGCGCGAATGGACGGCACCACTGACACTGGCGTGTCGAGCGCTATCCGCCGCTGCATCCGCACCAACCCCATCGGCCCCTGCCAACCGATCCATGCGGCGTGGATGCGCGCCATACCGCGCCTGAGCGCGCTGATGGCGATGTTCGCCGCCAAGCCGCCATCACCGCCAAGTCGCAATTGCTGATCAATCCGCCCGCCGGACGCCAAATTTGTATCCAACGCCAACGCTAAACGTGCATCGCGCGGCCGCCCGCGACCACCTGTAGCCACTCGCACGGCCAGCAATAATGGGTCGCCGACGCCGACCGCCGGCGGTGCATCGATAGACAATGTCGCGCGGGCAATCGCGGGTGCGCGAAACAGGTCAAACACCATCAACGCGATGATTAGGCCAACCCAGATGGCAGCGATCACCCATAAATCGGCGCGCCAAATCGCCGCGGCAAGCGCCATCGGCGCACCCAGCGCGATCAGCAAAATGGCGCGCGGCGTCGGGGCCATTAGCGCGGTGCTTCGACCGCGTCGATTAGCTGGCGAACGATATTGTCCACGCTGCGCCCGTCGATTTCGGCGCTCGGCGACAGGAGCAGCCGGTGACGCAGGAGGTCAAAGGCAATGGCCTGCACATCATCGGGAATGACATAATCACGGCCAGCCAGTGCCGCCGTCGCCGCCGCCGCGCGCGCCATTAACGCGGCGGCACGCGGGCTGGCCCCGACCGCTAAGTCCGGGCTTTCGCGCGTCGAACGGATCAGAGTCACAATATATTGCGCAATGGGATCAGCCATTTTGACCCCGGCCGCCACCTCTATCGCGGCGGCAAGGCGCGCAGCATCCGCGACCTTTTCCACCCCCAAACTGTCGGGGTCGATGCGGGTGAAGCGCACGCCATGGCCGGTGACAATACGCAATTCAGCCTCGGCATTGGGGTAGGGCACCGACAATTTGAACAGGAATCGGTCAAGTTGCGCCTCTGGCAAAGGATAGACGCCTTGGCTTTCAATCGGGTTTTGCGTCGCAATCACCGTAAACCGGTCGGACAGCAAATGGCTTTCACCGTCCAGCGTTACGCGCCGTTCCTGCATCGCTTCCAACAGCGCGGCCTGCGTTTTGGGTGGGGTGCGGTTCAATTCATCGGCGAGCAGCAATTCGGTAAAAATCGGGCCGCGCGTCAAGGTAAAGCTCGACGTCTGGAAATTGAACAAATTGCTGCCCAATATATCGCCGGGCATCAAATCGGGCGTGAATTGAATCCGCCCGAAGTCGAGGCCGATGGCGCGCGCAAGGCTTTGTACCAACAGGGTTTTGGCGGTTCCCGGCGGCCCTTCGAGCAGCGCGTGCCCTCCGGCCAGCACCGTCACCAGCAAGCGTTCGACGATGGCATCCATGCCGACCACCGCCTTGGCCACTTCTGTTTTTATAGCGCCGGTCAGCGCCTGCAATTCATCCAGTGTCACGCACCACATCCTTTCGCCATTCGGCCAATTTCTGCGCGGCATCCACCGCTGCCAATGTTGAACCCTTTTGGTCGAGCGCGCCCGCCAGTTCGGAAAATTTGCGCCCGCGCCGGTCGCTGAACCGGTCAAGCCATGCACCCAGCGCTGCTTCATCCAGCCCCTGTGGCGCATGCAGCCGCCGCGCCGCAATATCGCGCACCATCTGCGCATAGCGCGGCGCAAAGCGCACGCTTGCGCCTGCTTGAACGATCAACCGTGCGCTGGTTTGCACCAGCCCCGCCTTGCCCGCCGCGCGCACCCGCATTGCCAAAAGCGGGGGACCAAAGCGGACAAAGCCCTGCCATAATAGGAAGAGCGTGGCGACAATGACGCAAAGGGTTAAACCGAGGAAAGGTGGCACAAAGGCCTGACGCAGCAGATTGTGTCGGCTTGCGCCCAGTCCGTTCAGCGTCACGTCAAAGGCGATCGGCGCACCGGCGCCCGCCAATTTGTCGATCAGGGCAAAGCCGGCACGTGCGCGCGCATTATCCGCCAATGCCAGATTGTTGACCAAATCGGGTTCGGCCAGGATGGTCGTGTCATAACGGTCCTGCACTTCGGCCAATATGACCTGATTATCGGCGGCTACCAGTGTTGAAAAATAAGGCGATTCAACCGTTTGTATCAGATCACCCATGCGCACAGACGCCTTGGTGCCATCCCAAAAATCAAGCGCCACTGCGCGTCCTTGACGAATCGGGACCAAATTTGCCCTGACCCTTCCCGGCACCAATGCGGTGGCAAGCGCAGCGGCATTTTGCGATAGGCCTGCCTGCCGCACCTTGTCGCGCTGCATTATCGGTTCGACCTGATATTTGGGCAGAATAATCAACACCGGCGTATGAATGGACGCCAGCCGTTCGCGCAGCGCATCGCCGCTGGTCGATGGGGTGGGCGTCAATATGGTAAGGCCATCGCCACCCGAAAATCCTGGTGCACCGCCATCAGGATCGCGCAAGATGGTGACGTCATGCCCGCCCGTCCGCAATAATTGCGCCACACCGGCATAGCCATTGGCCGCGCGCGACATGGCATGGCCGCCGCCGTCGCGCCCGCTTGACAATTCGGGGGCAAAGGCGGTGAGCACCCAAAAGCCGATGAAGCCAAACACACCCGCCGCAATCAGCCCGAAAATCAGGCGCGGGTTGAACGCGCCATCCCCCCCTTTTACTGCCGCGCCGGTCATGCGCGCACCCGCCAATGCGCGCCAAAGGCAAAGCTTTCATATTGGGCACGCGCCGCTGACCAATCTTCGGCATCGATCGCCCGCTCAGCCCAAATACCGCGTTCGACGATGGCGCCAATATGGGCAAAGGCCTGTCGCGCGGCTTCGGGCAATTCGCGCAGCATGGCGATGGAGCGCGCGGTAAAGGCGGGTTGCACCAAGCCGGGGCGGCGATTGCCAATATCCTCCACACTACGTTCAAGCAGCAGGTGCACCGCCTCTGCAAAGCGGCCATTGGCGGCGAGCGCGTCTGCCGCTTGCAGCAGATTGCGTGCGCCCGTTGCATCGGGCTGCCAGCCATGACCCTCCGCCACGTCGGCCTCAGTCCGCTTGCGGCCAAAGCGCAGTCGGTCCACAAAATCGCGCACCGCCGGTATCAGCATATAGGCGATGGCTACCACCGCGACCAATATCAGTGCAAAGGCGATCAGCCGCACCAGCCAGTCACCATCACCACCCAGCCAGCGGAAAAACTGGCTGAACCAGCCGTTGGAAGATGGCATCGTTGGCGGCGGCGGCGCGGGGGCAAATTGCAATTGGTAACTGCTGTCACCCTGAATTTGCCGGATGGTTGCCTCCAGCGCATCACCCCCGCCTTTTCCAGCATTGGGCGCGGCGGTCAGCGGCGCGGCAGCCAAAAATGCAAGCGCATAGGGCGCAGCCCGCGCGACCTGCATCATATTTCTTATCCGCGCCCCTGCCGCCATCACCCTTGCATGACGGGGCACGGCGGCAATGGCAAGCCTGTTGCGCCCCTTATTCGGCGGCCATCGCCATCGGGGTTGCTTGCGGCCCGCGAATGACCCGTCCGGGCAAGGCGCCGACCATTTCGCCGTCGCGAAACGTCACCTGTCCCGATTTGATCGTCGCGACATAGCCATCCGCCTTTTGCAACAAGCGCTTGCCCCCGGCGGGCAGGTCAAAGGCGAGCCATGGCTTGCCCAATTTTATCGCGTCCATATCAATGATGTTGATGTCGGCGAGCATGCCGGGTGCAATTAGGCCACGATCTTCGAGACCATAGAGCAGCGCAGTGTCACGGCATTGGCGTTTGACCGCTTGCTCCAGCGGGATGCGCTTGCCGCGCCTGCGCCCCTTTACCCAATGTTCGAGCATGAAGGTCGGGCTGGCGGCATCGCAAATCGTGCCGCAATGTGCACCGCCGTCCGACAGGCTGTTCACCGTATCATCGGCATTTTGCAATTCCTCGAGGAAATCGAGGTTGCCGTCCGCATAATTGAGGATCGGCAGATAGATGAAGCCCGTGCCATCATCGGCGCACAACATGTCATAGGCATATTCGGCCGGATCTTTACCCGCCGCCGTCGCGCGCGCGGCAACACTGGCCGCATCATCGGGCTCATAGTCAAAATCGGCGTCCATTTCATACTGCATGGCCCAACCGCACGACACCGCCATGACAAAGCCGATAATATCCTTGGGTGCAGCGGAAAAATCATTTTCCTGTGCCAGCAGCTGCGCCTTGAAGGCGGGGTCGAGCAATTTTGCCTTTTGCGCGTCCCAAGGCAGGTTGGCGATTTCCGCCCATGCGGGCCGGAAGCGAAAGGGATGGACGCTGCCACGCCATGCCATGATGACACCGTTGCCGCGCAGCGCAATCTGCGCGACGATATTGGCCCCCTTGGCATTTTCATCGCGCATCGTGGCGATTTGTTCGCTGAGCGGCAATTCCTTGGCGATGGATTGGAGCGCCGCGAAAGTTACCGGCAAACCTGTTTCCCGACTGAGCTGTCCCATCCAGGCAAATTCATTCCATTCACGCCTAAGGTCGCTCGCCATTTCAAAAACGCCATGGCCGACCCGGCCCATCGCCCGGCCAATTTCGACCAATTCATCGGCCGTCGCCGTCGTGCCGGGTACCAGTTCGCCATCCACCGATTTATGGAGCACGGTGCGGCTGGTCGAAAAGCCGAGTGCGCCCGCGCGCACGCCATCTTCGACAATAGCTGCCATGGCCGCGATATCCTCTGCTGTTGGCACCGCGCCGGGGCATTCACGTTCGCCCAGCACATAGGCACGCACCGCGCCGTGCGGCACATGGGTGCCGACATCCACCGTGCGCGGCAATTGTTCGAGCGCATCGAGATATTCGGGGAAGCTTTCCCAATTCCAGCGCATCCCCTCTGCAAGGGCGGTGCCCGGAATATCCTCCACCCCTTCCATCAAGCGGATCAACCAGTCGTGCCGGTCGGGGCGCGCCGGGGCGAAGCCGACGCCGCAATTGCCCATGATGAGCGTGGTGACGCCATGCCAGCTCGACGGAGCCATTTCGCTGTCCCACGTCGCCTGTCCGTCATAATGGGTGTGCACATCGACAAAGCCGGGGGTGACAACCATGGCCGTAGCGTCGATTTCCTCGCGTCCGGCGGGCAAATTGGGGCCGACTGCGCTGATTGTCATGCCGTCAATCGCTATATCGCCAACAAAGGCGGGCGCGCCGCTGCCATCGACTATCGTGCCGCCGCGAATCACCAGATCATGCATATCACCCATCCCTTTGCCAATGGCTCCAACCGGTTTATGCTGCCACGGACATCGATGTCACGCAACCTATTGGCACATAGAATGCCATGAAAGATAGGGAGGGAAAATCATGCGCTTACCCATTTTGAGCATTTTGGCCGCCGCCACTTTCCTCAGCGCTTCAGCCTGTATGACAATGGGGCAAAGCGCACCAAGCAGTGCAGATTATGCCGCAGCGCTGGCCGATCCGGCGCGTCCGGCCGCCGAACGCGAGCGGGATGTCGCGCGCATGCCCGCCGAATTATTGGCCTTTGCCGGTATCCGCCCCGGCATGGCGGTGGGCGATTATATCATGGGCGGTGGCTATCTTACCCGGATATTGAGCGGTGCTGTTGGCCCCACTGGCCATGTCTATGCCTTTCAGCCTGCAGAATTCATTGCCTTTCGCGCCCAATATGGGGAGGAACAGCGCCAGGTTGATGCCGCATATGCCAATGTCGATGCGGCGACCGGCCCCGCCGCCGCCCCGCCATTTCCCGTGCCGCTCGACGCCATCATCACCGTGCAGAATTTCCACGACCTTTACCTCAGCGCCTTTCCGACCGATACCGGCGCGCGGGCAAGCCGCGCATTATTTGCCGCGCTCAAGCCTGGGGGCGTTTTGGTGGTGGTTGACCATAGCGCGGCGGCGGGCAGCGGCACGCGCGATGTGGACAGGCTGCACCGGATTGACCGCGCCGCCGTTGTCAGCGCGCTGACCGGTGCTGGTTTTGTGCTCGATGCTGAAAGCAATCTTTACGCGCGCCCCGCCGATACGCGCAACGTCAATGTTTTTGACCCCGCCATCCGCGGGCACACTGACCAGTTTACGCTGCGTTTCCGCAAACCGACCTAGAGTGATTTCGAGTGAAATGGAACATTTCACGGCTC
>CAUJJQ010000207.1 GCA_963205285.1 Pseudomonadota bacterium
TCGCCGCGCGGCAGGCAGAAAATGGGATGGTTATTCGCATCGGGCGGATTGACGGGTCGATATACGCCGACCCCAAATTAGTCGATGTGCGGATATCAGACCCTGATGGCCTGTTCCTGACGCTGAACGATGCAGCGATTGACTGGCACCCGCTGCAATTTTTGCTGGCCAACCGCATCGACATTGACCGTGCGCTGGTGACACGCGCGCATCTGTTGCGCCGCCCACGCTTTAATCCGACCGAAGATCGCGGCTGGCTGCCCGATTTTGACATTCGTGTCGGTGATTTTGCGATGCGCCGCATCGATGTCGATGGTGCGGTCGCTGGACGCGCGGCGCGCGGCAACATGGCGGGGCGGGCGGATGTGCGGGCCGGACGGTTGATTGTCGACGCCAATTTGGGACTCAGCGGGGGCGAACGGGCGCAAATCCACCTCGACGCGCGGCCAGACGATGGCGTTTTTGCCGCGCGCGGGCGGGTTAATGCGCCCGCTGGCGGGGTTATCGCGGGGTTGATCGGCGCCAAATCAGGGCTGACCGCCGTGCTGCAGGGCGCGGGCAATTGGCAGGCATGGCGCGGTTCGCTGGCCGCCGATGCGGGTGCGGGCGGGCGATTGGCGCGGCTGCAACTCGCGTTAGCGGCGGGCGATGCGCGCATCAACGGGCGCATCTGGCCGCGGGACTGGCTGGGGCAGGATGTGGCGGCGCTGGTGGGCGCGGACGGGCTGGCGATCACCAGCCATGGTCGCATCGATGGCGCACGCTGGCAGGGAAATGCGGCGTTCGTCGCGGCGGCGGTGCAGGTCGATATGGCGGGCGGCGTTGATGCCGGTGACGGGCGGTTGCAAGCGCTGCGTTTCGATGCACGCAGTCGCGCGGTGGCGCTGACGCTGGCCCGGGTTACCGCACGTCGCGCGCGCGGCGCGCTGTTGCTCGACGGGCCATGGTCGGGGCCGAATATCGAATATCAGGTCGATGCCGACACGCTCGCCCTTGGCCCATATCATGCGCGCGGCGTCCATGCCGCGGGGCGCGGCAGCATGGCGCGCGCATTGGCGCTGCCGCTGCACATCACCGCCGCGTCGGTTGATGGCATCGCCCCCAACATCGACCCGATGCTGCGGCGATTGACGCTGGATGCGCAGATTTTGCGGCAAAATGACCTGTGGCGAGCAGAGGCTATTCGCCTTGCGGCGGCGGGCCTCAGCATCGCGGGCAACGCCAGTTTCACCCCTGCCAATGGCAATATCGCTGCGCAGTTGACCGGCGGTTTCAGCGACTTGGCCATCCCCAATGTGGCGCGCGGTATGGTGCGCGGCAATGTCGCGATCAACGGGCGATCGGGCAACGGGCGATTGGGCGCGCCCTTGGCCCTCAGCGGCCGGGTGGAGGGAGATTTTGCCCGCATCACCAACCCCAGCATCGCAACATTATTGGGCGGGCGGCTGCGCGTCACCAGCAACTTTGCGCTGGGGCAGGTTGGTATCTGGCGCTTTGCCGCAACGCGCCTAGTCGCTCCCAAATTGCAGGCGGCACTCAGCGGGCAATATCGCTCGGGCGGGCAATCGCGCCTGACCGCACGGGGCAGCCATAGAGAATATGGACCCTTTACCGCCGACGTGGCGGGGGTGCCCAGCCGTCCGCGCGTCGCGCTCACATTCGACGCGCCGCTGCCCGCGCTACAGCTACGTCAATTGCGCCTGACGCTTGAGCCGCAGGCAGATGGTTTTGCGATAGCGGTGGCGGGCGGCTCGATGCTCGGCCCCTTTCACGGGACCGGCGCACTGTTGTTACCGGCAGATGGCGCAGCGCTCGTGCGGGTCGATGATTTTCTGGTCAGCGATACGCGCCTTACAGGGCAGGTGACGCTCGCCGATGGCGGGATGGCGGGCGCGCTCACCCTCAGCGGCGGGGGGGTCAATGGCACCCTCACCCTCCAGCCCACCGGCGGGGCCCTGCAGATATTGGCGCGACTAAACCTGCGCGATGCGCAATTTGCGGGCCCTCCGGCATTATCCATCCATCGCGGACAAGTGGCCGCCGATGTGCGGCTCGCGGCGGGTGGGGCCAATGTCACCGCCGATTTTGAACTGGCGGGCGTGGAACGCGGCGCGCTATTCATCGATCAGGCGGCGGGTAATTTGCGGCTGCGCGGCGGGCGCGGGCTGCTCTCCGCCGCATTGTCGGGGGACAGGGGCCGCGCCTTTAACCTTCAGACGCGCACGGCCATCCGCCCCGGTGCGCTGACCATAAACGTGGGCGGCAGTTTGGCGGCGCGCGCGATAAGCCTGACACGCCCGGCCGAATTGACGCGCGTCGATGGCGGTTGGCAATTGGCCCCGACCGAGGTGCGGATTGGTGATGGCCGCGCGCAGTTTAGCGGGGTTTTGGGAGCCGACACGCGCATCGATGCGGGCTTTGACGCACTACCTGTGGCGATGCTTGACCTTGTCAGCCGCGACCTCGCCGCGCGCGGGCTGGCGAGCGGACGGATCCATTATATGGCCCCGGCGACGGGCGGGGAGAGCGGCGATATGCAATTGCGCATCAACGGGTTCAACCGCGTTGGCCTCGGCAATTTTGGCGATCCGGTCGATATCGCGCTCAATGCCAATCTGACCGGCAATGGCGCGGCCTTGCGCGGCGTCGTGAGCCGCGACGGGGTCAGCGTTTCGCGCATACAGGCGCGGCTCGCGCCCCTGGGTAGCGGTAGTTTGGGCGCGCGATTGGCCAATGCCCCCCTCTTTGCGCAAATCCGCTACAGCGGCGATGCGGCAAAGCTGTGGGCGCTGACCGGCATTGATGCGCTTTCCATCGCCGGACCGGTGGCGATTGCGGCGGACGTTGGCGGCACGCTCCGCGACCCGCGCATCAACGGCAGCTTGCGGATGAGCGGCGGGCGGGTCGAGGGGGTGGAAACCGGCACCATCGTCACCAATGTGGCGGCGGAGGGGCGCTTTGACGGAACCCGGCTCCACCTCTCCCGCCTCAGCGGGGTGACGGCGGGCGATGGTGGCGTCAGCGGCACGGGTGATGTCAGCTTGTCCACGCAAGATGGGTTTCCGATGCGATTGCAATTGCGTGCGGCGCGTGCGCTCCTCCTCAACCGGGATGATGTGACCGCGCGGGTCAGCGGGCCGTTGACGGTCAGCCGTTCGGCGGCGGGTAACCGCATATCGGGGCAATTCACGCTCGATGCCGGGCGTTTCCGGCTGGGGCGGGCAACCGCGCTTGACGCGCTGCCGGTCGTCAACGTCACCGAGATTAACCTGCCCGCCGGACGGCGGCGCGTGGTGGCCGGCGCGCCATGGCAGCTCGATTTTGCGGTGACCGGCGGGGACAGCCTCAGGGTGGAGGGGATGGGGATCGACAGCATCTGGTCAACCGACCTCAACGTCCGGGGCGATGTGCGCAATTTTGCGATTACCGGCGATGCGCGGCTGGTGCGCGGTGATTATGTCTTTGCCGGCCGGCGGTTTCAGCTTGACCGTGGCACCATCCATTTCGACGGGTCCAGCCCCGCCAACCCCAGCCTCGATATCCAGGCGAGCGACGATATGGCGGGAATCGACGCGACGATTAACGTGCGCGGCACCGGCAATAACCCCGAAATCAGCTTTGCCTCCACCCCCGCTCTGCCGGAGGATGAATTATTGTCGCGCATCCTTTTCGGGTCGTCGATCACCGATATTTCGGTGACAGAGGCGGCGCAGCTCGGCCTCGCGCTCGCCGCGCTGCGCGACGGTGGGGGCGGGCTTGACCCGATTAACGCCATCCGCCGCGCGACAGGGCTGGACCGGCTGCGCATCCTGCCCGCCGACAGCGTGCTTGGCACCGGCACAGCGGTGGCAGCGGGCAAATATGTGACGCGGCGGATTTATGTCGAGGTGATCTCCGACGGGCAGGGTTATAGCGCGACGCGCGCGGAGTTTCAGATCACCCGCTGGCTAGCGATTTTGGGATCGATCTCCACCATCGGGCGCGAAAGCGTTAACCTGCGTATCCAGCGGGATTATTGAGGGTATATTCGAAATTCGCTTAATCGCGAATTTCGGCACGGCACCAGCCCACTCCCGCCTGAAGGCTACGTGATTGTCCGGGGGACAATCACGCTGAAGGGCGACCACCCACGGGATCATGCCTTATGGGTGGCCCGGTGAGGGAGTGGGCCGGCACACCATCCGAAACGATAGTTTCGGATATTATGCTCCGTTATTTCCTTTGCGATGAAACCGCGATAATCAGCGCGCCATGCAATCGATCGCCGTATATTGTGGTTCCGCCACCCCCGCCGACCCTGCCTATATCGACCATGCACGAGGCGTGGGCACCGCGCTCGCCGAGGCGGGTATCCGCGTCATTTACGGCGGCGGGCGGCTGGGTTTGATGGGCGCGCTGGCCGATGCGGCGCTGGCCGCGGGGGGGGAGGTTGTCGGCATCATCCCAGAAGCGCTGGTAGGGGCCGAGGTGGCGCACCATGGCTGCACCCGGCTCGAAGTCGTGGCTGGCATGCACGAACGCAAGCGGCGATTTACCGATCTGTGCGACGGTTTCATCACCCTGCCGGGCGGGGTGGGGACGATGGATGAATTGTGGGAAGCTATCAGCTGGGCGCAATTGGGCTATCATCAAAAGCCGGTCGGCCTCCTCAACATGGGGGGTTTTTACGATGATCTGGTGCGCTTTTATGCCCATATGGCAGCGGTCGGCTTTGTCCGCCCCGCGCATCGGAACATCATGGTCGTGCGCGAAAATATCCAAGATTTGTTAACCGCGATGCGCGATTATCAACCGCATGCGACGATTTTTGCCATGAAGGCAGATGATTTGTGATATAAAGTCGCCCGAAATGGTGATGGTGATGGTGATGTGCGTCATAGCCGCCATCGCGCTTTTGCCGTCGATGGCCGTGACATGTGGGAGGCACTGTTAACAGCATGACTAAAAAATTTCCGAAAATGGGCTGGCTGGCAGGCGGGCTGTCGCTCAGCGCTGGTCTGGCGTTGGCATTAACCGTGCCAGCCATCGTCCTGCCGGGTGCAGCATATGCGCAGCAGGCAAGCAACGGGTGTGAGGCATCGCGCTCGGGCGGCGGCGGAGTTGGCCGTTCGATCCTGCGCGGGGTATTGGGCGCGGCGACCAGTCGCGCGGCGCGCAGCCTCGGCTATGCCGAACGATTTGTGCCATCGGCGGAGGTGGCCGACACGCTGACCGAGAGTATCGCCTGTCACCTTGATGAGCGCGAACAGGTCAAGGCCAAGGAAGCAACGCTGGAGGCGACGCGCGGCGAAGCCGTCGGCACCACGGTCAATTGGACGAGCGACAGCCGCGAAAATGTGCGTGGTTCCTCCACCATCGTTGCGCGCGACGATGCGCCCAGCGACCAGCCAGCGGGTAGTAGCTGCATGATGGTCGATGACATCATCATAGTGAATGGTGAAGAAACGCGCGGTCAAAAACGCATGTGCCGCGTACCGCCAGCGCGGCGGTTCACGCTGGCGGCGTGATGGGGGCTTGGTGGCGCCTGCTAGCAGCCTTTGCGCTGTTTCCGCTGTTGGCCGGTGCGGTAGATGATGATCGTCCGGCTGCTGGCCGGGACCCCGCCAATCCATCCTGCCCACAAACGCCAAATTGGACTGACATTCGGGAAATGAGCCTGACGCCGGTGACGCGTAACGGGGTGCGTATTTTGATGGCCGAAGGGGCAATCGACGCCGCTCTGCCGCAACGGTTGCAGGCGGCGCTGGATGCCGACCAGACTATCGAGGAAATTTGGCTGCGTTCCCCCGGCGGTAATGCGCGTGCAGGCAATGCGGCCGGACGTATCATCCGCGATCTGGGGGTGCGAACGCGCATCCCCAGCGGCTGGACATGTTTTTCCGCCTGCAATTTCATGTTCATGGGCGGCGCGTCGCGGGTGATAGAGCCGGGCGGCGTGTTCATGGTGCACATGGTCACCTTTACCGGCGACAGGGGTGCCATCCAATATGCCACAGAAAGCGGCGCTGCCGCGACCACCGAACTGATCGGCGATGTCGAACAGGAATCGGCACTGCTTGCCAGTGAGGATAATGATTTTCTGATCCGCATGGGGGTGTCGCGGCGATTGCTGACGGACGTCATGTATCGCCAGCGCGCTGTCGAATTGGGAGAAACGCCTGCGCAGCGTTATTGCCTCACGCTCGACGAAGCGACGCGATATAATGTCAATGCACCGGGGCGGCCGGACCGTTAATGCCATCCACGCTTGAATGGATTGCGGTGCTGCTGGGCATCGCCAACATCCTCCTCCTCGTCCGGCGCAGCATCTGGAATTACCCGGTCGGCATTTTGATGGTCGCGCTATATTTCGAAGTATTTCGGGAAGCGCGCCTATATTCCGACATGGGGCTGCAAGTGTTTTTCGCCGCCGTGCAGGCCTATGGCTGGTATGCATGGTCGCGCGCCGGCGGCATGGACGGGCCGATTGAGGTGGAGCGGCTGAACCGAACCGCCATATTGGGCTGGCTGGCGGCGATTGCCTTTGCCGCCGTCGCTTGGGGCCAAATCATGGACCAATATACCAACGCTGCCAGCCCATTTTGGGATGCCGGGATTGCGATGGGCAGCGTTGCCGCACAGATTTTGCTCACCCGCCGCAAGATTGAAAATTGGGCGGTGTGGATCGGCGTCGATGCCGTCGCCATTGGCGTTTATTGGAGCCGGGGGTTAATGCTCACCTCTGGCCTATATTGCCTCTTCCTCATCCTGTGTATCGTCGGGCTTATCGAATGGCGGCGGGTGGAGGCGCGCCAGCGCGCCGATGACGTGCGCGGCACATTCGCATGACGACGCGGCTCATCTGCATCGCGGGCGCGGAAAGCACCGGCAAAAGCTGGCTCGCCGCACGACTGGCACAACATTATGGCGCGGCGCTCGTCAATGAATATGCCCGCGCCTATTGCGCGCAGCATGGCAACAACCTCAACGCCCAGCAAATGCGCCATGTCGGCGAAGTGCAGGACATGTATGTGCTGGGCGCGCTGCGCGAAGCACGCCACCATGTCGCGCGCTTTGTTATTGCTGATACCGACGCGCTGGTGACGGCGGTCTGGGCCGATATGGCGGGGCTCGCCGATGGCTGGTTCGACCAAGTGACGGGGGCCGACCTCTACCTTATCACCGATAATGATCTGCCGTGGATTGACGATGGCGTGCGTATTCAGCGCGACGCCACAGCGCGCGATAATTTTCGTGCGCGGCTGATTGGTGAAGTCACGGCACGCGGCTTGAACTGGCTGCCGGTTGGCGGGCAGGGCGACGCGCGGCTCGCCCATGCGTTGGTGCAAATCAGCGCCGCCTTCCCCTAAGGGCAAAGCGCTGTTAGGGGCGCTGGCATGAGTGACCTTCTCCACATCCGTAATTTTTCGATCATCGCGCATATCGACCATGGCAAATCGACACTGGCCGACCGGCTGATTCAGGCGACGGGCGGTTTGACCGACCGCGAAATGACCGCCCAAGTGCTCGACAATATGGATATTGAAAAGGAACGCGGCATCACCATCAAGGCGCAGACGGTGCGCCTTTCCTATCAGGCGCGCGATGGTGCAATCTATCAATTAAACCTGATGGACACGCCCGGCCACGTCGATTTTGCCTATGAAGTTTCACGCAGCCTCGCCGCATGCGAAGGGGCCTTGCTCGTCGTCGATGCGGCACAGGGGGTGGAGGCGCAAACGCTCGCCAACGTCTATCAATCCATCGAACATGACCATGAAATCGTGCCGGTCATCAACAAGATTGATCTGCCCGCCGCCGATGCTGACAAGGTAAAGGCAGAGATAGAGGATATTATCGGCCTTTCCGCCGAAGATGCGGTGCTGACCAGCGCCAAGAGCGGGATTGGCATTGCCGATGTCCTCGAAGCTGTAGTTGCGCGCATCCCCCCGCCCACGGGCGACCGCACCGCCCCCTTAAAGGCGATGTTGGTCGATAGCTGGTATGACCCCTATCTGGGTGTCGTCATCCTCGTCCGGGTCATCGACGGTGAAATCCGCAAGGGGCAACAGGTGCGCTTCATGGCGGCGGACACCCAGCATCTGATCGACCGGGTCGGCTGCATGACCCCCAAAATCCAGCAATTGGATACGCTGGGGGCGGGGGAGATTGGTTTCATTACCGCGCAGATAAAGGATATTGCGCTCGCCCGCGTCGGCGACACGATTACCGATGTCAAACGCCCCGCGACCACGGCATTGCCGGGTTTTAAGGAAGTGCAGCCCGTCGTTTTCTGTGGCCTGTTTCCGACCGATGCCAATGATTTTGAAAAATTGCGCGAATCGATCCAGAAATTGCGGCTGAATGACGCCAGCTTTACCTTTGAAATGGAATCGAGCGCCGCATTGGGCTTTGGGTTCCGCTGCGGCTTTTTGGGACTGCTCCACCTTGAAATTATTCAGGAACGGCTGAGCCGTGAATATGACCTCGACCTTATCACCACCGCGCCATCGGTGGTCTATCAAATCCGGCTGGGCCGCACCAAGACAGAGGATGCGCGCGACGTCGAACTCCACAACCCGGCGGACATGCCCGACCCCAACCGGATAGATGAAATCGCCGAACCATGGATTGATGCGACCATCTATGTTCCCGACGAATATCTGGGGCCGATTTTGAAACTATGTCAGGACAGGCGCGGCATCCAAAAGGATCTGACCTATGTCGGCGGGCGCGCGCAAATCCGCTATGAATTGCCGCTCAATGAAGTGGTGTTCGATTTCTACGACCGGCTGAAAAGCATTTCGCGCGGCTATGCCAGCTTTGATTATCACCAAATTGGCCACCGGGTCGGCGACCTCGTCAAAATGTCGATTTTGGTGAATGGGGAGGCGGTGGACGCGCTGTCGATGATCGTTCATCGCGGGTCGTCGGAAACGCGCGGGCGCGGCATGTGCGAACGGTTGAAAGACCTGATCCCTCGCCATTTGTTCAAAATCCCGATTCAGGCGGCGATCGGCGGCAAGGTCATTGCGCGCGAAACCATCGCCGCGCTGCGCAAGGATGTGACCGCCAAATGCTATGGCGGCGATGCGACGCGCAAACGCAAATTGCTCGAAAAACAGAAAGAGGGCAAAAAACGGATGCGCGAATATGGCAGTGTCGCCATCCCGCAAGAAGCCTTTATCGCCGCGCTCAGGATGGGCGAGGAATAGGGGGGCTTGACTGCGTTGTCGGGGATCCAGTCGGATCATCTCCGTTCCCATCTGGTTCGCCCAAGCCGCCAAGATGTTGTGCAGGGGCAGTGTCATTGCGAGGAGCCGCAGGCGACGCGGCAATCTAGAGCCTGTTTCGATTAGATTGAATCGAAACAGGCTCTAGTTGTCCTTGTTTTCCGTGATTTCCGGGCCGTGAAATGCTCCATTTCACTCGAAATCACTCTAGGGCAAGAAAAAGCCCACCCCTAACCCCTCCCGTAAACGGGAGGGGGATTAAATCTCTGCGCCCTTGCTTCCCTAACGGCGTGCGGCGTGCAGGCGGCGCACTTCGGCCAATGTCAGGCGGACATGGTCGTTGGGGTTCATTTCATTATGCACCATCGAAATCGTGCCATCCTGCGCGATGACATAGCTGGTGCGCGTGGTAATCCCTTGCCGCAACAGCACATCATAGCCCGAAATGACATTGGGGGTCGCGGCCGCCATGGGAAAGGCGCTGCGGCATTCCTGCGTCGAAAAACGTTGCAGCGTGTCAATATCATCGCCCGACAGGCCGATGATTGTTGCACCCGCCGCGCGGAAATCCGCCGCCGCTTCGGCAAAGGCGCGGCTTTCGATGGTGCAGCCCGCGGTAAAGGCGCGCGGAAAGAAATAAACCACGACCGGCCCCTGGCGCAGCAAATTGGCGAGGTTGACGGTCAGCCTTTCCCCTCCCTGCGCAGCGGGCAGGGTGAATAATGGCGCGCGTGCACCGGTGGCGAGCGACGCATGCGCGGTTGCCAGCGGCCATGCGCTGAGGGTCGATACGGCGATCAGGGTGGCGGCAATTTTGGTGAGGGCGCGGCGCATGATATTCTCCGGTGCTGGCGAAAGGATGGTTTAGCGCGAAATGGCGCTCAGCGCCAATACGCGGGTTGCGGCGCATTTGGATGCAGTGCGATACTAACAAAATTGTCAATTGCGGCGGCTTCGCCTGTCCGCTAATGCGTATCGATAACCCCTCTTGCACAGGATTGGCAGCCAACATCATGAACCCGGCCATAACCGCGCCGCACAGTTTTCCGATCCGGATCGAAGCCGCTGACATTGATTTCATGGGCCATGTCAACAACGCCCGCTATCTGAATTGGGTGCAGGATGCGGTGCTGTCGCACTGGAACAAACTCGCCCCACCCGACGCGATAACCAAATATCTCTGGGTCGCGCTGCGCCACGAAATTACATATCGCAAACCGGCGTTTCTCGATGACAAGGTGATGGCGTCGGTCGTGCTGGAAAAGGTGGAGGGTGCGCGCAGTTTCTACGCCACCATCATCCAACGCGGCGAAGAAGTGCTGGCCGAGGTTAAATCGAGTTGGTGCTGTGTCGATGCTCAAACGCTGCGCCCGGCGCGTATTGCGCGCGAAATCCAGCGATATTTTTTCAAGGACTAGTATTTTATCCGAAACTGATGTTTCGGGTGCTGCTCCGGCCCACTCCCCC
>CAUJJQ010000208.1 GCA_963205285.1 Pseudomonadota bacterium
GGGGTGCTGCCCACGGGGAGGGAGGGATTCGATGTTGTTCGGTCGCATAAAGTCGCTCGACGCCATTTTGGCGACGGCGGAAAAGAAATCGCTGCACCGCTCTTTGGGTGCATTTCAATTAACCATGCTCGGTATCGGGGCCATTATCGGCACCGGTATATTCGTGCTGACCGCCTCTGCCGCGCAAAAGGCGGGGCCGGGCATGATGCTGAGCTTTGTCATCGCGGGCATCGTTTGCGCGGTGGCGGCGCTCTGTTATTCCGAACTAGCCTCGATGGTGCCGGTGTCGGGCAGCGCCTATACCTACACCTATGCGGTGATGGGCGAAGTTCTGGCCTGGATGGTCGGCTGGGCGCTCATCCTTGAATATGCGGTGGCTGCGTCCGCTGTGTCGGTTGGCTGGTCCGGATATTTCATGGGGCTATTAAAATCGTCTCTAGGCTTTGAATTACCATATTATTTAGCCAGCGGCCCTGCATGGTCCTATCCCGGCGGGCTACCCACTCCCGATTTTGCGGCCGGGGTCATCAACCTGCCCGCGATTGTCGTTGCGCTCGCCGTGACCGCGCTGCTGGTGATTGGAACCACTGAAAGCGCGCGGGTTAACGCGGTGCTCGTCTTGGTAAAAGTCGCCGCGCTGACCATGTTCGTCGCATTGACTTTGCCGGTGCTCAACGGTGCCAATTTTGAACCCTTTACCCCCAATGGCTGGGTCGGGCATCAAAGCGGCTTCGGCGTTGTCGGTGCGGCATCGTCGATCTTTTTCGCCTATGTCGGCTTTGACGCTGTTTCGACGGCGGCAGAGGAAACCAAGAATCCGCAGCGCAACGTGCCCATCGGGCTGATCGGCTCGCTCGCCATCTGCACCATTTTCTATCTATTGGTGTCGGCAGGGGCAATTGGCGCCCAAGGTGCTCAACCGCTGATGGGGCCGGATGGCGCGGCGCTTGCCCCGGGATCGGCGGCGATGGCTTCACAATGTCAGGCGCTGTTGGCGGCCGGTCAGGAACCGCTGGTCTGTTCGAACGAAGCGTTGGCCCATGTGCTGCGTTCCATCTCTTGGAACAGGGCGGGCGATTTTGTTGGCCTTGCTGCCAATATCGCGCTGCCGTCGGTCATCTTGATGATGCTCTATGGTCAAACGCGTATCTTTTTCGTCATGGCGCGCGATGGCCTGTTGCCTGAAAAGCTGGCGACGGTGCATCCCAAGTGGAAAACCCCGCATATCGTCACCATGGCGACCGGTGTTTTCGTGGCAATTGCTGCGGCATTCCTGCCGGTTGGACAATTGGCGGATATTTCGAACGCTGGGACGCTCTTTGCCTTCTTCATGGTCGGCATTGCGGTGCTGGTGCTGCGCCGCACTGACCCGACGCGCCACCGCCCGTTCCGCACTCCGTTGATCTGGATTGTTGCCCCATTGACGGTGGTGGGGACGGCGTTCCTCTATTTCAATCTGCCGTTTGAATCGATGCTGGTTTTGCCGATTTGGGGTGGTATCGGCCTCCTCATCTATTTTTTCTACAGCCGCAAGCGCAGCCATGTCGGGCGCGGCATCATCGACGTGCATGAAGATGATGCGGATGCACCGCCGCCGCCGGTGCCGCCGGTTCCCTCCATGCATTGATGTAGGGGGGATAGTTTGGAAGAGGGGGGGGCGGGCAACCGCTCCCCCTTTTCCTTTTTACGGCAGGTGCGGTGGGTTGGGCCGGGTAAATAGCTGACCCCTTTCCCCCCATAATATGCATAGCAGCGACAATGCGCCGCACAGCATATAACCCTTGGCGAGCGGCACCGAGCTGCCATCAAACTGCGCACCGATAGTCGCGCCGACCGCTGCGGCGACCATCGTGCGCACCGCATTTTGAAAGGAGGATGCAGTGCCCGCAATATGGCCAAAGGGCTGCATCGCGATGGAGGAGAAATTGGCCCCGATAAAGCCGATCATCCCCATGTTGAGCGATACGATGACAATAAACCCCCACAGGCTTTCCTCAGCGCTCGCCATATAAAATTGGGCGAAGGACAGCAGCAAAAAGGCGATGAGCGCGCTTTGCGAAACGCGCCGCGCGCCAAAGCGCAGCACCAGCCGCGCATTCCAGAAATTGGAAATGGCGATGCCGCCCGCCACACAGGCAAAGCATAGAGCAAAAATGTCCGCTCGCCCGAATCCGACCGCGATAATCTGCTGTGCGCTGTTCAAAAAACCATAATTGGCACCGACCGCGAGCGAACTGCCGATCATATAGGCAACGGCCTGTCGATGGGTGCTGACCTGCCGCCAACTGTCGAGCATCGGTGCGATGCGAAGCGGCAGGCGGTCATCAGGGTTCAGCGTTTCGCCAAGCCGCAACAACACCCATAGCCCCATGGCGCACGCCAATGCCGCGAGCAGCACAAATATCATCGGCCACGGCGCGAACATCAGCAGTAATTGGCCGACGCTGGGTGCGATGATCGGCACCACCATGAAGATAAGGAAGATGAGCGACAGGGTGCGCGCCATCTGATCGCCTGATGTCCGGTCGCGAACAACCGCGGTCGCCACCACCCCCATCGCTGCGCCGCACAGGCCATGGAGAAAACGCATGGCGAGCAGCATCGTCCAGCTCTGCACCATCGGCGTTGCCAAGGCGACGATGACATAGGCAATGATCGCACCTAGGATGATCCGCCGTCGCCCGAACCGGTCAGCCAGCGGCCCATGGAGCAAAGATCCGAACGCCAGACCAAAGAAATAGAAGGAAATAATCGCCTGTTGCGCATTGTCGCTCGGCGCATAGAGCGCGGCGGCCATTGCGGGCAGCGCTGGCAGCATCGTATCGATGGCGAGCGCGTTGAGCGCCATCACCAATGCCATCATCGCGACAAATTCGCGCGGGCCGGGTGTCGTGGTGGGGGTGGTCAGGCGGGGGAGGGTGGGTGCACGCATGCGCGGCATGTGGCACAGTCCGCCGCGCAAGTCCAAAATGCTCGCCAAGCCCCCATGGCCGCGTTAGGGCTTGTGGCCATGCGACACCTCGCCAGCTTACCCGTCATCGCGCTGCTCATCGCCGTGCCCGGTCATGTTTTGGCCGCCCCCGAAGCGGGCGATGGTGACGGCGTGATCATCGTGACCGCGCTGCCTGCCCCGCCAAGTGATGATGCCTATGGCAGCGAAGAAATTGCAGGTGACCGTTTGCGAATGACGGCGAGCGGCAATTTGGAAGAGGCGCTGGCGCGCATCACTGGCTTTCAACAATTTCGCCGTTCGGACGGGCGCAGCGCCAATCTGTCGGGGCAGGGCGTTACGCTGCGCGGGATTGGTGGCAATGCGACCAGCCGCACCTTGTTGTTGCGCGACGGGGTGCCGATTGCCGATGCCTTTTTTGGCTATATTCCCTTCACCGCCCTGCCGCTGGCCGACATTGCGTCGGTTGATGTTACGCGCGGCAGCGGCGCTGGTCCCTTTGGCGCAGGGGCGCTTGCAGGGGTCATATCGCTCCATTCGGCACCATTGTCGGCACGCGCGCCGCTGGCGACGGAGGTTGCGGGCGGCAATCATGCGAGCTGGCGCGGGCGCGGCGCAATCACCCTGCCGCTGGGGGGCGGCCATATCGGCATCGATATTTCGCATGTGCAAAGCGATGGTTTCTGGACGACGCCTGTCGCACAGCGCGTCGCGGCATCGGTTCCCGCGCGCTATCGGGCCAGCGCGCTGTCGCTAACCGGCGAAACGCCGCTTGACGATGATGTGGCGGTGCAGGCGCGCCTCAACCTGTTTCGTGATGCGCGCACCCTGCGTTTTGCAGGCGCGGATAATGGCGGCGATGGGGCAGATTTTTCGCTACGCCTCGTCGGCAATGCGCAGGACGCGCAGCATTGGCAGTGGGATGTGCTGGGCTGGGTTCAGGCGCGCGATTTTTCGAACATCGTCGTTTCG